>NZ_MUFM01000029.1:0-43837 GCF_001996125.1 Salinivibrio sp. PR932
TCCATGCACTATTTAGGTTTATTATGAAATCTATTGATTTAGTTTCACTCATTAAAACGATTACACTCAATTTTTTAATGAGTTTTATGTTATTAGGGTGTCAGTCAATCGCWTCAAAAGACCCAGAGTCTGCGAGTAATTCCGCTATTAATAACAACCAAGCCAGTAAAAGTGTGCCGCCTAAAGTACAGCATAAACACCTGAGGGAAGCGCTGCTTGCTGTTAGCCATCAAACGTATGCAGAAACACTTGATCAATGCCGCTATTTCCCAATGGGTTATTCGCCCTGTGAAGGCCCGGCTCGCTATATTGTTTACTCCATAAAAACGATGAGCCCAGCAGAACAAGCCAAGCTATTAAAGCAGGTTGAGGAATATAATCAGCTAGACCAATTTATTCAGGAGCTTCACCCAATTGCATCACACTGTCAGCCTAAGCCCGTGCCGCGCTTTTCACTGATCAATAATCAATGCCGTAACGCCAATCCGTTACTCAAACCACTACCGATGAGTGGCAGTAACCAAATGTGAAACCCGCATAAGACATCACCGCGACATGTAAGCGTTCCGGTAATATTGGTATTTCGCGCACAAGCATTACGCGAGTGGTTGTAAGAAGAGAACTGTAGATAGCAAAAAACCGCCACGAGGGCGGTTTTTTTTAAAATGGCGGTGAGAGAGGGATTCGAACCCTCGATACGTTGCCGTATACACGCTTTCCAGGCGTGCTCCTTCAGCCACTCGGACACCTCACCATATTGTTTTAGCGCTAAGAAGCTAAAGCCATCTGCGCTAACGGGGGTGTACTATAGTGAGTTGCCGCCTTGGGGTCAACCGGTTAAGCACCTTTATTGGTGCGAATGACTGCTTTCTCGCCACATCCACTTTAATTCTCTTATTCGCTGGAGAATTTGGAATGGAAAGACGTGGGAATCCATGATGTAACAACGCAAGCGAGAACGAAAACTGTTAAACTCCGACCATTAACGATAACAGCTGGCTGAGACTTGTAATGACTTTATCTGAATTTCTTGCCCAACATGCCGATAGCGACAAGCTATTGAATGAGATGCAAACCCGTGGCGTTGTTACCGCCATGGCTGCGGCCCCCCATGTGATTAGCCCCAGTGAGTGGCTGCCTGTGCTTTGGGGCGGTGCAGAACAAGCACCGTTTGAAAATCACGAGCAATTTGAAGACTACGCGAACCTGATTGTCGATATTTGGAATGAACAGCGCCAACAGCTGTTAGACAAACAATGGCACTGGCCAGAAGGTTGTGCTCTTGATGATGCAGAGATCGTCAACCAAGCAACACGTGATTTTGCCGAAGGCTTGCTCCAAGGCTGGAGTTTAACGCGTGATGATTGGGAAACCTTGATGCCGGAAAACACCGAAAGCAATGCCCTTCTCGGCGGTGTCGTGCTGTCAATCAGCTTGCTCTATGATCCAGAAACGGCGCTATCCACCATGGAAGCACAAGGCGCAGAAGAGTTAGCGCAATTTGAAGAAATATATAATGCGATGCCAATCATGTTATGTGGCCTTACACATCATGGTGCGACACTGGCGGAAGATCAGGAAGGAGCCTAGGTCCTGGACGACGGAATACAGAGCGCTTCGCTCACGGAGTACGGGAAGAGACGAGACGCATCGCTTCTAGAGACTAGAGACTAGAAAGAGCAAATCGTGCGCACATCGGGGCTTTTGCTCTTTCTGTATTCCGTCATCTTTTCCTAGGACCTAGGAACGGTGTTACCCTTTCATTTCCGCGGCAAAGTTAAGCATCCGATTAAGAGGGATCAACGCCTTGTCACGTAATGCTGCATCCACGTGGATTTCATGCTGTTTGCCACCGTTTTCGAGCGCGTTTTCTATCGCTTTCAAACCATTCATCGCCATCCATGGGCAATGGGCACAGCTTCGACAGGTCGCGCCCGCGCCGGCTGTGGGTGCTTCAACGAGCTCTTTTTCCGGCACCATTTGCTGCATTTTGTAGAAAATGCCTTTGTCGGTGGCCACAATCAGCTTTTTATTCGGCAAGGTTTGCGCCGCTTTAATCAGTTGACTGGTCGAGCCCACCGCATCGGCCATTTTCACCACGCTCGCCGGTGATTCCGGGTGAACCAAAATCGCCGCGTCTGGATAAAGGTGCTTCATTTTCTCAAGCGCTTGGGCCGAGAATTCATCATGCACCACACATTCACCCTGCCATAGCAGCATGTCAGCGCCGGTTTCTTTTTCAATATAAGCGCCAAGATGGCGGTCAGGACCCCAAATGATCGGCTTATCTTGGCTGTCTAAGTGTTCGACAATCTCCAACGCAATACTCGAGGTTACCACCCAATCGGCACGCGCCTTCACAGCGGCGGACGTATTGGCATAGACAACGACAGTGTGATCAGGGTGCGCATCACAAAACTTGGTGAACTCATCCGCCGGACAACCCAAGTCCAGTGAGCACTCCGCGTCCAGTGTAGGCATTAATACCGTTTTTTCGGGAGTCAGAATTTTGGCTGTTTCGCCCATAAAGCGAACGCCAGCCACAATTAAGGTTTTGGCTGGATGTTGATTACCAAAACGGGCCATTTCTAATGAGTCCGCCACGCATCCGCCTGTTTCTTCGGCGAGCGCTTGGATCTCTGGGTCCGTGTAATAGTGAGCGACCAGCACAGCATCTTTTTCTTTTAGCAGTTGTTTAATGCGTGCAACATGTTGTTTTTTCTCAGCGTCACTCAATGCCACAGGTTTCGGCGGAAAGGGATAAACCCTTTGCGACGTTTCAATCACTTGGCTCATGGGATTACTCATGCTTACTTCCAGTCCGGGTAGTATAACGTGAGTGGGGCTGGAGTCCTAGAGCGCAGGTTTTAGAGCCTAGATCTTGGGTCCTAGATCTTGGGACCTAGGATCCTAGGTCCTAGGTTCTAGGTTCTAGGTTCTAGGTTCTAGACGACAGATTACGGAATACGGAAAAAGCATATCGTGCCAGATTTTGCTTTTCCCGTAATCCTTAAGCGAAGCGCTCTGTATTCCCACTCCCGAATACAGATGACTGAATACAGAGTACAGAAAAGAGCAAAAGGACAATGCGCGCACGAGTTGCCTTTTCCCGTATTCTGTAAGCGAAGCGCTCTGTATTCATTTTCCTAGGATCCTAGGCCCTAGGATCCTAGGACCTTATTGCCTACATCGCATTTTTCGCTTGTTTAGCGCTGGTAGAATCCGGATAAGTATCAATGACTTGTTGGAAATACTGGTTGGCTTGCGCTGTGTTGCCCTTCTTCTGAGCAATTAAACCCAGTTTGAGTAAGGCATCGGCGCGTTTATTGGAATCTTTAAACTGGCTTACGGCAGTAAATTCCTTGCTCGCCTGCTCAAAGTCACGCTTGGAGAAGAAAAGCTGGCCCAGCCAGTAATGGGCATTGGCGGTGTAGACAGACTCTGGGTATTTTTGCAAAAACGCATTAAACGCTTTGGTCGCCCCTTGGTAGTCTTTCTCTTTTAAGATCAGATTCACGGCTGCTTCATACGCCGCGTTTTCAGTTTGATCGCTGGTGTAGTTCACTGATGGGTTTTCATCAGTGGATTTTGTTTCTTTAGGCGCTGCGGATTTCGCCGTGCGCAGATCATCGATTTCTCGATAGAGGTCCCGTTGACGCTCAACCACTTGTTGAATGTCGTAGCTATTTCGTTCAACGTTACCGCGTAAATTGCTTAATTCTTGCGCCATTTGATCAAGTTGACGCTGCATATCGAGCTGCATTTGATTACGCGCTTGCAGCATGCGCTCTAGGCGCTCAATGGCGGTGCCACCTGACCCTACTTCTGTCACCGGAGCAGGTGCGGCAGCCACTGGGGCTGCCACACTCACCAGTAACGCCAGCGCGAGAGCTCGCACAGAGTTACTGTTCATTGTCATACCTTTTATCCATCACCTAAAGGGAGGATTAGTAAACCAATACTGCGCGACGGTTTTTCGCGTACGCGTCTTCGCTTTGGCCAAGAACTAATGGTTTCTCTTCACCGTAGCTTACGATTGAGATCTGGCTTGCAGGAACGCCCAGTGCTTGTAGGTACTTAGATACCGCTTCTGCACGGCGCTCGCCCAGCGCGATGTTGTACTCAGGGGTACCACGCTCATCTGCGTGACCTTCAACCACAACTTCCATTGCTGGGTTGTTACGCAGGTAAGTCGCGTGCGCATCCAGCATGTCTTCGTATTGTGGCAGAACTGACGAATCGTCAAAGTTGAAGTAAACGGTTTGCGACTGACGTAGCTCTTGGTTGCGGATTTCTTGCTCTGTCATTGAGCCTTGACCGTCAACCGGAGAGACGACGGTGGTGCCGTTTTGATTGGTTGATTGGCCCGCACCGCTGCCCGTTGCGCTGTCGCTTGAGCTACAAGCGGCCAAGGTAAACATCGGCAGTGCCACCGCCAGACCTTTTAGTACTTTATTGATTTGCATTCTATTTTCCTTTTCTAGAAAGTTAGCGCACGTTGTTTAAAATTAAAAACTTATAAGTAAGGTGACCAGGCTGGTGCACGCACGCGCCCGTTGGTTGCCGGAAGCCGCGCTTTAAAGCGACCGTCTACAGAGACAAGCGACAACACGTTTTTACGTCCATATACCGAGCTGTAAATCACCATGCTGCCATTTGGCGCAATACTTGGCGACTCATCCAACAAGGTTTTGGTCAGAATTTGCACCGCCCCGCTGTTTAAGTCTTGCTTGGCAATGTTATATCCCGACGCTGACTGGTTCACCATAATCAAGAAGCGACCGTCTGGCGTGAGTTGCCCGCCCATATTTTGGTTGCCCTGCCAAGTGATACGTCTGCTGGTCCCGTCGGCTAAATTTACGCGATAAATCTGAGGTTTGCCACCCCGGTCAGAGGTGTAGATGAGCGAGTTCCCATCTGGATCCCAAAATGGCTCAGTGCTGTTAGCGCGGCCGTGCGTAATTTGAGTGAGCTTCTTGGTTTTAAGGTCGAAGGTATACACCTGCAGGCTACCGGTTTTCGAGAGCACCAATGCCAATTGGCTGCCATCTGGAGAAAAACGCGGAGACCCATTGTGGCGCGGATACGAAGAAATCTTTTCACGCTCACCGGTGTAGATATCCATGATAAAGATTTCCGCTTGGCCGTTTTCAAAGCTCACGTAGGCTAATTGGCGACCATCTGGAGACCATGCTGGTGACATCAGAGGCTGCTTTGAACGCAACACCAATCGCTCGTTAAATCCATCGTAATCCGATAAACGCAGCTGATACGGATAATCAGCATCCTCGTCAATTACGACATACGCGATACGCGTGAGGAAAGCACCTTTTTCGCCGGTCAGCTTTTCATAGACAATATTTGAAATACGATGCGCATAACGGCGTAAATCGCTGGCTTTCACAGTTGCGCGGTTATTCACCAATAAATGATCGTCGGTTTTGACCAGCTGGCCGTCCGCGCCCAATCCTTTACTTTCTCCGCCGGTGAGTTGACCACGGACGATATCAATCAACTGATAATCAATTTGATAGCGGCCATCAGCGGTTGGCGTGATGGTGCCAGTTAGTACTGAATCCACACCCAACGCAGTCCAAGCGTTATAGTCGACATCACTGTCGCGATAAGGGGTTTGCGGCATTTCGCTAACCGATAACGGGTTAAACTTACCACTACGGCGTAAATCTGAACCAACTACGCCCGACACGTCTTCCGGTAATTCACCTTGCCCTTTCCACTGAAAGGGGATCACCCCAATGGGACGGGCTGAGTTTACCCCTTCAGTGATCACTAACTTGAGTGCTGCGTGTGCAGGTTGCGTGGCTAAAAGCAGGCAGGCAAATAGCATGACCATCAACGCCATACCGCGCGTTCGGGCGCGCTGCCATATGGCTTGACTAGATCTATTTGTCATCGTATTTGTGCCACCAGCTAGGCTCACTTCCATCATGTCTTTTTCCTGTCAATTAGTTAGGTCTAACCGTTAACTCAATCTCACGCAGTTTGGCAATAATGTCGCCATCATCTGGCATGGGAAACTGAGATACAGATACCACCGCGGTTTTAGTTGCGCGACATAAGCGTGTATTGCCCGCTTTTTCTTTTACGTCCAAAAGCAGACCGGTTGGCGAAAGGCGCATATTTACCACACACTCTTGTCCCGTAAATCCGTCGTCAACAAGCAGGCGTTGCTGGATCATTTGGGTAAAAATGGCGCCATAACGCGCCACTTCATCTTGGATAAATTGTCCGCGTGCGCTTTGCCGCTGACTGGCCTCAGATTCAAGGCCAGAGAACAAATCGTTCAAGGCCGCCTCTTGCTCTTGCTGTCGGCGTTTTGCCTCTTCGGCTTTTCGCTCTGCTTCTTGGCGCGCTTGCTCCGCTTTGCGGGCTTCCTCTTCCGCTTTTTTACGCTCTGCTAGCTTGCGTTGGCGCTCTGCCTCTGCTTTTTTCGCTGCCTCTTCCGCCTTGCGTTGTTCCGCCAGTTTTTGCTGACGTGCTTTTTCTGCCTGCTTCGCGGCTAATTCAGCCTGACGTTTTTCTTCCAGCTTACGTTGACGTTCGCGCTCTGCTTGTTGGGCTTTTTCACGCGCTATGCGCGCTTGCTCCTCTGCTTGGGCTTTTTGCTCGGCAAGACGTTTTTTCTCTTCACGTGCTTGGCGCTCAGCCTCAAGCTTTTGCCGTTTCACCTCGCGTAAGCGCTGCTCTTCTTGTTCACGCTGTTGTTCAAGACGCTGCGCTTGCTGCTCTAGTCGCTTAAGTCGTTCCGCTTCTTCTTGCTTGGCTTGGGCACGCTGTTGGCGGATCTTCTGTGCTTGAGCATTGACTACCGCGGGGTCAATCACAGTCGCATCAATCGTACTCCCCGCTTTCGGGGTTGGCGTAGCTGTTTTTCCAAAGTCCGCGCCAACGAGAAGAACAATCACGAGCACAAGGTGGAGCGCGGCAGATATCGCCAGCGCAGGCGCTAACGAGTCTTTTTTAGGGGTGGCTTTCTTTGTTTCGCTCATTGCTTTTCCCTATGACTCATAAGGTTCAGTCATCAGACCTACCGATGACACACCGGCCTGATTGAGCGCATCGAGCGTTAAGATAATTTCCGAGTAAGGCACGCGGCCATCACCTCCCACTAAGACCGGAGAATTAGGATTAAGCTGCAGCTCGGCTTTTACGCGTACCAAGGTGTCTTGCAAACTTAAGCCACGAACCATGTCGCCATTATTCACACTCAAGCCTAGTTGGCCGTCCTTATCCACTTCAACAATGATAAACGCACCGCTGTCTTCTTCTTTGGCTAGCTCTGCGGCGGTTTTCGCTTCCGCCGTTTTGGGCAGCTCAACATCCACCCCTTGCGTTACAAAGGGGGCCGTCACCATAAAGATAATCAACAGCACCAGCATCACATCAATGTATGGCACCACATTGATTTCTGCCGTCATTTTGCGTCGTTTCGGTTGGTACGCCATGGATTACTCCTGGGTTGCCGCAAACGCTTGACGGTGCAAGATGCTTGAAAACTCTTCCATAAAGTTCATGTAATTGTGTTCAAGCTTGGAGACTTTCGCAGTCAGTCGGTTATAGGCCATCACCGCAGGGATCGCGGCAAACAGACCCATGGCGGTTGCTACCAAGGCTTCGGCAATACCTGGGGCAACCATAGCAAGTGTGGCTTGTTTAACCGCGCCCAAGGCAATAAATGCGTGCATGATGCCCCACACAGTCCCGAACAGGCCGATATAAGGGCTGATCGAGCCCACGGTCGCAAGGAAAGGCAAGTGCGTTTCGAGCTCTTCGACTTCTTTAGAAAGCGACACGCGCATGGCACGCGCAGTGCCTTCCATAACCGCCTCCGGAACTTTGCCATTGCTGCGGTGCAAACGGGCAAATTCTTTAAAGCCTGAATAAAAGATTTTCTCACTCCCCGTCAGGGCGTCTTTTCGTGCTTGCACTTCTTGGAAAAGCTGAGAAAGGTCAATTCCCGACCAAAATCGGTCTTCAAAGCGTTCTGCTTTACCAAAAGCCTGCTGCATGACTTTAGAGCGTTTGATAATCATCGCCCACGACACCACTGACATACCCAGCAATATCAACATCACTCCCTTAACAAGCAGGCTTGCTTGCAAAAACAGGTCGAGAATGGAAAGTTCAGCGGTCACGTAATATCTCCGATTTTATCTGTGTTGGAATCGATTTGGGTTTCATCACTGTTGGGTCGACACAGGCTATCTTAACCGTCGCCGCACACAATGTTTGTTGCTCAGAATTCACCAAAGTTTGACAAAACGTCAAGGTCGCTCGCCCGATGCCTGACACTGTGGTGACAACCTCGAGGGCATCGTCTAATCGTGCCCCACGTTGAAAGTCGATATCCATATGGCGAACAACAAAAGCGATATTGTCGTCAAAGAGTGTGTGTTGATTGACACCCACTTCGCGCAGCAGTTCAGTGCGCGCACGCTCAAAATACTTGAGGTAGTTGGCGTGGTAAACGACCCCACCCGCGTCGGTGTCTTCGTAATAAATGCGAATCGGCCAGCGAAACGGCACAGATCCTGTCATTTCTTTACCCATTGTCGCTTAGAGATAGGCAAATACTATACCTAAGTTGTTTACGCATAGAAATGCTCGCACGATACGAGCCTCGGATTCTGAACAATTCTTACCAAGAGAAGTGATATGCCCCAAAGTTTCGCGCTTTTTCGGCACTTAAATGCAGAAAAAAGCACCACTTGGGTGCTTTTGTCATTTGGATGTCACTTTACGCACCTTGACGCCGATGCCACGTTTGCTTAAGCGTATGTAGAACGCTATTTAACGCATCAGCCATACCCAAAGCAGCATCATGCTCACAAGCCACCCCAAAGGCGGCCACGTTAGCCACTGGCTCCAGCGACCTTGGGCGCAAAAGCCCACCGCATGAATAACGCCAATGCAGGTTGCATATAGCAATCCCAACCCGATGAGCACATTAAAGCCCCCCATCTGCGTGGCAAGCGCTTGAGGGTGCCACATCACTTGACCGCCCCAGAACAAGGCTGAGGCAAGTGACAGCAGGCGCCAAGGGCCGGGAAAAGCCCGCCCCTTTGGTGCGTGAGTGTGATCACTCATTGTCTTTATCCATCGCCTCAGTATGTTCAAGCCACAGGGCATTGATAATACCGAACGCGCAAGCCAGCAGGACGCCGAGAATCCAAGTGAAATACCACATATGCAGGCTCCTTAATCAGTACAGTGAGTGTTTGTTGTCTTCAATAAACTTGGCATCTAAGCGACCAAACATTTTGATGTAACACCACAGGGTGTAACACAAAATCAAAGGAACAAAGATACACGCCACCACCGTCATAATAGACAGGGTCAGTTCGCTTGAGGTGGCGTCCCAAAGGGTCAAGCTATGGCCTGGGAAGGTGCTTGATGGCATCACGAAGGGGAACATTGCAATGCCTGCCGTTAGGATCACCCCGGCAATGGTCAGGCTTGAAAACAGGAACGCCCAACCACCGCGTTCAACGCGCGATGCAATCAGCGCCAACAGCGGCATCAGCGCACCAGCTATCGGTGCAAGCCACAAGATTGGCATGGCTTGATAGTTTTGCATCCACGCACCACTTTGTACCGCAACCTCTTTAATCAATGGGTTGGATTGGGCTTGTTTAGCAATCTCGCCCACAATCACGTAGCCATCGATGTGTTGGATCCAAAAACCAGCAAGTACAAACAAAACCGTGGTTGCCAACGCACTGATTTGCGCGACAACACGTGCACGCTCATGCAGTGCATCTGTGGTCTTCATTTGCAGCCACGTCGCCCCTTGCAACACAATCATGCCTAAGCTCACTAGGCCACACACCAAAGCAAACGGGTTAAGCAGTGCAAAGAAGCTGCCCGTGTACGTTGGGATCAACAGATCGCTGAGCTGGAAAGGCACGCCTTGCAGCAGGTTACCAAATGCCACCCCGAAGATAATCGGTGGCACAAACCCACCCGCAAATAGGCCCCAATCCCACAGCGTCCGCCAGCGGGTGTCTTCAATCTTGGAACGATAATCAAACCCAACTGGACGGAAGAACAATGCCGCCAAAGTGATGATCATCGCGACATAAAAGCCCGAAAACGAAGTTGCATAGACCAAAGGCCAAGCGGCAAACAGCGCGCCCCCTGCGGTAATCAACCACACTTGGTTTCCGTCCCAGTGCGGCGCCACCGAGTTAATCATCACACGACGTTCACTGTCGGTTTTACCGATCACCGTGAGTAGCGCGCCGACGCCCATATCAAAGCCGTCCGTTACGGCGAAACCAATCAGTAGCACCCCGATGAGGACCCACCAGATCAGCCGTAAAATTTCATAATCAAACATGCTGTCTCTCCTTATGCTTCAATCTGACGGCTAAAGTCCGCTTCTCGGTTGCCTTGCTGCTCAAAGTGATAGCGTCCTGTTTTTAGGCTACTTGGCCCTAGGCGCGCAAATTTGAACATCAGATAAAGCTCTGCCACCAGGAACAAGCTGTATAAGGTACAGATAGCGATCATCGAGAAAATGATATCGCCTGCAGCCAGGTTTGAAGCTGCCATGTGCACAGGTAAGATCTCACCCACCGCCCAAGGCTGACGGCCATATTCGGCAACAAACCAGCCAGCTTCGCAGGCAATCCAAGGAAGTGGGATACCGATCATCGCCAGTTTTAGTAGCCATGGTTTCTCACCAATACGCTGACGGGTGGTTTGCCAGAAGCTCATGCCGAAGATAAACAACATCGCAAAGCCACAGGCCACCATAATGCGGAAGCTCCAGAATAAAGGCGCAACATGTGGAATCGAGTCTTGCGCGGCTTGCTGGATCTGGGTTTCCGTCGCATCTACGACTTTATCGGTATAGGGTTTTAGCAGTAGCCCATAGCCAAGATCGCCTTTCACTTCATTGAAGGCTGCGATGTTCTCTGGTGTTTTCTCACCGCCACGTAATTTTTCAAGTAATGCATAAGCTTCCATACCATTACGAATACGCAGCTCGTGTTCAGTCACCAAATCGCGCAGACCTGTCACTTCTTTATCTAGCGAGCGGGTGGCGATAATGCCCATCACATAAGGAATTTTAATCGCATAGTCAGTATGCATGGTTTCTTGATTCGGCAGGCCGAGTACTGTGAACGCCGCCGGCGCTTCTTCGGTATGCCACTCCGCTTCAATGGCGGCCAACTTCACTTTTTGTACATCGCCAAGCTCGTAGCCAGATTCATCACCCAGCACAATCACTGACAAGATAGCCGCCATACCAAACGACGCGGCAATCGCAAACGAGCGGCGAGCAAACGCCAAGTCACGCCCTTTTAGCAGATAGTAAGCACTGATGCCCAATACGAACATCGCCCCGGTGGTGTAGCCAGCCGCGACTGTGTGAACAAACTTCACTTGAGCGACAGGGTTAAAGACCACCTCGGCAAAGCTAACCATTTCCATACGCATGGTTTCAAAATTGAACTCAGCGCCGACTGGGTTTTGCATCCAACCGTTAGCCACCAAGATCCAAAGCGCAGAAAAGTTTGAGCCTAAGGCCACCAGCCAAGTCACCATCAGGTGCTGGCGCTTACTGAGCCGGTCCCAACCAAAGAAGAATAGGCCCACAAAAGTGGATTCAAGGAAGAAAGCCATCAGTCCTTCAATGGCAAGTGGGGCCCCAAAAATATCTCCTACATAGTGGGAGTAGTACGCCCAGTTGGTACCAAATTGAAACTCCATGGTGAGGCCTGTTGCCACACCGAGCGCAAAGTTAATACCAAACAATTTGCCCCAAAACTTGGTCATGTCTTTGTAGATTTGCTTGTCGGTCATCACGTACAGGGATTCCATGATGGCCAGCAAAAATGCCATGCCGAGTGTTAAGGGAACAAACAGGAAGTGATACATCGCGGTCAGCGCAAACTGCAGCCGCGATAAATCGACGATATCGGTAATCATGGTCACTCCTTCACACCGTTTCTCGGTGCCGATACGAGGTATCGTTCGTTTTTCTTTCTCACCCTGCGCGCAGTTGTCACCACTGCTGACGCGGGGAAAGCCACACACACTTTCTCAATAACCGCTCGCTTGTTACACGCTTGAAACGTTAACGTTGCCTTATAGTTAAAATAAATCTAATTAAGCTATTTCTAATGTTAGACGCACAATGTGTTGTCGTTAACTTTGTCGTTATCGGTTTGTCGAGCAAGCTGCAAAACCAGCATGCCAATGACGATAATTTATAAAAATGTGATTAACCACAAAGAAAAGCGATGATGATGGCGCAGCCTTTGAAGCTAGCTCTCACTCACGCGATGCGACTGACACGGGCAGTTGTCGCCACAATACGGGGTCACGTGCTACATAACCTTAATCTAGATCAAAAAACCCCATTGGTTGGCGGCCAATGGGGCGATTTATCAATTATTTTGCTTGACCTGTTTTAGGGCTGCGGTAGATCAAAGCCAAAGTGCAGGTAAGCGCGTTGGGTGGCGATGCGACCTCGCGGCGTGCGCTGCAAATAGCCTTGTTGGATCAAATACGGCTCAATCACATCTTCAATGGTGTCTTTTTCTTCGCCAATCGCGGCCGCTAAATTATCTAACCCAACCGGTCCACCATCAAACTTTTCAATGATGGCATTGAGTAGCTTACGGTCCATGTAATCGAACCCTTGGCTATCCACATCCAGCATATCCAGTGCTCGTTGCGCAATATCCGCGCAAATGTGGCCGCTGCCTTTCACTTCGGCATAGTCTCGTACACGGCGCAACAGTCGGTTCGCAATACGTGGTGTCCCGCGAGAGCGGCGTGCTACTTCTACTGCGCCTTCGTCTTCCATCGAAAGCGCGAGGCAGTGAGCACTGCGTTTTACAATCCCCGTTAAGTCATGAACATTGTAATATTCAAGCCGTTGGGTGATCCCGAAACGATCGCGCAGTGGCGAAGTCAAGGAGCCTGCCCGTGTTGTCGCACCAACTAAGGTAAACGGTGGTAAATCAATCTTAATGGAGCGTGCCGCTGGTCCTTCACCAATCATAATGTCTAATTGATAATCTTCCATCGCCGGATAAAGCACTTCTTCAACCACTGGGCTTAGACGGTGAATTTCATCAATGAATAAGACATCATGCGGTTCAAGGTTGGTCAAAAGCGCCGCTAAGTCGCCGGCTTTTTCTAATACAGGGCCTGAAGTGGTACGAATATTAACGTCCATTTCATTGGCGACAATGTTTGCCAAGGTGGTTTTCCCCAGCCCCGGCGGGCCGAAAATCAACAGATGATCCAACGCCTCTTGTCGCTTACGTGCGGCATGGATAAAGATTTCCATTTGATCACGGACATGATCTTGCCCTTGGTAATCGTCCAATAATTTGGGACGAATCGCGCGGTCAATCACGTCTTCTTCCCGATCATGATTGGCTTGCGCGGAGATTAAACGATCAGCTTCTATCATGGATTACACCATTGAACGCAGTGCGTGTCGGATGACGTCTTCACTGCTCATTTCGTCGGTTGCGATTTGTTTCACCACTTTCTCAGCCTGCGCGGCTTTATAGCCCAACGCCACCAGCGCGCTCACTGCTTCGTCAGCAGCAGATGAGACAGTGGTCGGCGCCTGACGCGTCGGTGCACCGCTTCCATCGGCGGCGTCGGTATAAGGCGTAAAGAGATCAAATGCCTCCCAGTTTTTCAACCGATCGCGCATTTCAATCACCAGACGCTCTGCCGTCTTCTTACCTACGCCGGGGATTTTAACCAAGGTGGACACATCATTATGTTCAACACTATCGACAAACTGGTGAGCCGTCATGCCGGACAAAATCGCCAAGCCCAGTTTGGGTCCGACGCCATTGGCCTTAATCACTTCTCGAAACAAGGCTCGCTCACGTTTACCACTAAAGCCAAACAAAAGCTGCGCATCCTCGCGCACTACAAAATGCGTATAAATGGTGGCCACCTCACCGACTTCTGGCAATTGATACAAACAGTTCATCGGCATACTCACTTCATAGCCAACGCCATTGACATCAATCAAAATCTCAGGGGGCTGCTTTTCTAGCAGGGTTCCGTGTAATCGGCCTATCACAATGTGCTCTCAGTTTTTTACTTTGTCGACAAGGATAAATAATAACTGGATCTATATCCAGTCTTAGGGCGGAGAGATGAGACAAATGCTCGATTTGAGGAGAAAAGACGCTCTCACCAAATGCGATGAGAACGTCAGGGAGTCAACGATACCGCCCGCGACGCGCAGAGCTGGCTTTGCCCGCCATCGCTATCATGGTGTGATAGGTATGCGCATGACAAATCGCCACGGCAAGCGCATCGGCAGCATCGGCTTGTGGGGTGGCATTGAGCTTCAACATATGGGTGACCATGTGCTGCACCTGCTTTTTATCCGCACTGCCTTTCCCCACGACGGCTTGTTTGATCAAACGGGCCGCATATTCTGACACCGGTAAGTTTGCATTCACGGCCGCGACAATAGCACTGCCGCGAGCTTGACCCAACTTCAGCGCGGAGTCGGCATTACGCGCCATAAACACTTGCTCAATCGCAAAGTTATCCGGCTGAAATTGGGTGATCACTTCACTCACCCCCGCATAAATTTGCTTGAGCCGGCCGGGTAAATCCTCACTGTCGGTACGAATACAGCCGCTGCCAAGGTACTCCAAATGCCGGCCTTGTTGGCGGATCACGCCGTAGCCGGTGATCCGCGAACCTGGGTCAATGCCCAGTATGATTGCCATTTAACTTAAGCTCGCTGCCACTTCGTCGGAGATATCACCGTTATGGTAGACTTCTTGCACATCGTCAAGGTCTTCTAGCATATCGATAAGACGCAGTAGCTTAGGGGCGGTATCCGCATCCAGCTCCGCTTTGGTCGACGGTACTTGTGTGACTTCAGCACGCTCTGCCTCGAAACCCGCTTTGTCCAAGGCATCTTTTACATTGCCGAAATCATTTGGCGTGGTGTAGACATCCATCGAGCCATCGTCGTAAGTCACCACATCATCGGCTCCCCCTTCCAACGCGGCTTCCATCACCGCATCTTCGTCAAGCCCTGAAGCGTAGGTGATTACACCTTTTTTCTCGAATAAGAAGCTCACCGAACCATCTGTCCCCAGATTACCGCCTGATTTTGAGAATGCGTGACGCACACCAGACACGGTACGGTTACGGTTGTCGGTCATGCACTCTACCATCACCGCCGTCCCCGCAGGACCGTAGCCTTCGTAGATCACCGTTTCCATGTTGTCGTCGCCATCACCGCCCGCACCGCGCGAAATCGCACGATTGATGGTGTCACGGGTCATATTGTTAGACAGCGCTTTATCGACCGCGGCACGCAGGCGAGGATTGGTTTCTGCTTCGGGGCCACCTTCTTTGGTTGCCACCACAATTTCTCGGATTAGTTTGGTGAAAATCTTACCGCGCTTCGCGTCTTGAGCGGCTTTACGGTGTTTAATGTTCGACCACTTACTGTGACCTGCCATATCGACTCTCCGTTTTTTGCGCTCCCCTCACGTGAAAGGAGTAATAAGAAAAAACGCGCCTTGGCTTTGCAGTCGGAGGCGCGTTGATGAAAATCCCCGCATACTAAGGCCATACCGCGAGATAGGTATCGCACTTAGTCATGGGAGTTAACGGACAAACGCTGTTGCCCGTGATCGGACTTATCGTCTCTGGATGACGTTACTCGCTTTGTTCCGCCGCCGCAGTAATGCTAAGCGCCAGTTCTTCAAGCGCTGCTTCGTTAGCAATGCTTGGCGCATCTGTCATCAAACAGGCCGCTGCCGTGGTTTTCGGGAAAGCAATCACGTCACGAATGTTTTCAGTGCCAGACAGCAGCATCACCAAGCGGTCCATACCAAACGCCAGACCTGCGTGTGGTGGGGTACCAAATTTGAGTGCATCCAGCAAGAAGCCAAACTTCTCGCGCTGCTCTTGTTCGCCAATACCAAGGGTTTCGAATACTGCCGCTTGCATCTCTGGGTTGTGGATACGTACTGAGCCGCCACCCACTTCATAGCCATTGATAACCATGTCGTAAGCATTCGAGTTCGCCGCTGCCGGATTCGCTTTCAGCGCTTCTGGGGTCACGTCAGTTGGCGCGGTGAATGGGTGGTGCATTGCATGAAGGTTACCTTCGTCGTCTTCCTCAAACATTGGGAAGTCAACCACCCACAGCGGTGCCCATGCTTGGGTATCTGTCAGTTCGAGATCCAGACCAAGCTTCACGCGCAATGCGCCCAACGCTTCGGTGACTACTGACTTTTTATCTGAGCCAAACAGGATGATATCACCGGTTTGTGCTTCAGTACGTGAAAGGATCCCTTCAACCACGTCCGCATTAAGGAATTTCGCTACCGGTGACTGAACACCGTCCAAGCCTGCGTCACGGTCATTGACTTTCAGCCATGCAAGTCCTTTGGCGCCATAGATACCCACAAACTTGGTGTATTCGTCAATTTGCTTGCGAGACAGGCTGGCACCGCCCGGTACACGGATGACGGCAACGCGGCCTTTTTCATCGTTTGCTGGGCCTGAGAAGACTTTAAATTCAACGTCTTTGACCAGATCCGCCACATCGACGATTTCAAGCGGGTTACGCAGATCCGGTTTGTCAGAGCCAAAGCGACGCATCGCTTCTTCATATTTCATGACTGGGAAGGCACCCAAGTCGACGTCAAGCAGCGACTGCCACATTTCGCGAATCATTTTCTCGGTCACTTCGCGCACTTGCTCGGCGCTCATGAACGAGGTTTCGATATCGATCTGTGTAAATTCTGGCTGACGGTCAGCACGCAAGTCTTCATCACGGAAGCACTTCACGATTTGGTAGTAACGGTCAAAACCTGACATCATCAACAACTGCTTAAACAGCTGAGGCGATTGTGGCAAGGCATAGAAGCTGCCTTTGTGCACACGGCTAGGAACCAAGTAGTCACGCGCGCCTTCTGGCGTTGCTTTGGTCAACACCGGCGTTTCGATATCCAAAAAGTCATTGCTATCCAAGAAACGACGGACGAAGCTGGTCGCTTTCGCACGCAATTTGATGCGGTCGCTCATTTCTGGACGACGCAGGTCAAGATAGCGGTACTTCAAACGCTGTTCTTCAGAGATGAATTGGTTGAAGTCGATCGGTAACGGGGCACTGCGGTTAATGATGTCTAACCCAGTTGCCACCACTTCAACTTCACCGGTCGCCATATCACGGTTGATTTGGCTGTCTGGACGCGCACGCACTTCACCGCGAATTTGGATACAGAATTCGTTACGTAGCTTGTTCGCTTGCTCGTAAACATCACCCATATCAGGATCGATCACGACCTGCACGAGCCCTTCACGGTCTCGCATATCGATAAAAATCAATCCGCCCAAATCACGACGACGGTTAACCCAACCACAAAGACTTACTTCTTGCCCGACATGGGCTTTATTCAGGTGACCACAATATTGGGTGCGCATAGAGTATTCCTGATCTGATTCTGATTATTCCGCTTGCCCCCTTGGGCACAAGCCTGCCAAATACTGAGGGGAATTCGGGTAACAGCGTCTGTCGTACCTGACGGTACGCCCCCATTGGTGCCGTTACTGTCAAAGACCTGCCATTATAAAGGAAAAGCCCCTCCCTTGGTAAAGCGATCGCGCTTTTTTATTCTGTTTGGGCGATGAATGGTTTTTTGGCGCACTTCCGATTAGGCTATCACCATCTCGATTGACCGATAAAAGCCAAGCCATGTCCCTGACGTTAAATCACGTTTCCGTACCGCCCCTGCGCCTTGGGCTGACACAATGGTCCCACCCCAGCTGGCAACATCACTTTTATCCTCCGGGCACTAAGACGGCCGATCGTTTAGCGCGCTATGCGGAGGTGTTTAATACGGTTGAAGGCAATACGACTTTTTATGCCTCACCCTCGAGCACGTCAGTCGCCAATTGGGCCGCGGCTACGCCGGATACGTTTCGGTTTACCTTTAAATTTCCGCAAACCATTACCCATCAGTGCCAATTGCGCCATGCACAAACATTGACGCAAGATTTCATCACCCTGATGGCGCCGCTCCATGAAAAGGTAGGGCAATGGACCATCCAACTCCCTGCCCGTTTTGGTCCCGAGGGCTTGCCGGCATTGGCTGTTTTTTTAAAGCAATTACCCGCGGATTTTTCAGTTGGCGTCGAGGTCCGTCACCCAGCATTTTTTGCCAAAGGCGACGCCGAGCGTCAATTGAATCGCCTGTTACTGGAACATAAGGCGAATCGTGTGATCATGGACAGCCGCCCCGTGTTCGCCGCCAAACCGGACTCGCCGGCGATTATTGACGCACAACAGAAAAAGCCCCGCGTGCCGGTTCATGCTATCGCCACCCATGATGCGCCCATGGTGCGCTTTATCGGTCACCCAACTCTCGATGAAAATGCCGCGTTCTTTACGCCGTGGATCGCCAAATTGCAGCACTGGATGAATGAAGGGAAAACACCTTATTTAATGATCCATACTTCAGATAATGATCAGGCTCCTGCGCTTGCCGCGGCGCTTTACCAACGCCTTGAATTATCACCCCCTCTCGCCAGTGTGCAACGCGCGGCACAGTCACAGCAGTTCTCGCTGCTGTAATCGCCTGGGACAATGGCAAGGCAGAATAAAGACAGACGGGGAAAAATTCACTACAATACGCCGCTTTTACTGCTGGGCATTGGCTGATTTGTAGGGGCTCTCATGGCTAATCAGGATAAAATTTTCGCGGCGCCCATTGAAAAACTGGGTGATTTTACCTTCGACGCGAACGTCGCCGAAGTCTTTCCGGACATGATTCAACGATCCGTACCGGGCTATAGCAATATCATTTCGGCGATTGGGATGTTGGCGCAGCGTTTTGCCAAGCCAAATACCAATATCTACGATTTGGGCTGTTCATTGGGCGCGGCCACCTTATCGATGCGTCGCCATATCGAACACGCAAGCTGCCAGATTATCGCGGTAGATAACTCATCGGCGATGGTCGAACGCTGTCGTCTCCATGTAAATGCATACCGTGGTGCCGCTGACGTAGAGGTCAAAGAAGCGGATATTCGAGATATCGAGATCCAAAATGCGTCTATGGTTGTGCTTAACTTTACCCTGCAATTTTTAAGTCCTGACGACCGCCAAGCCTTGTTAAACAAAATTTATCAAGGACTTAATCCCGGTGGCATTCTGATTTTATCGGAAAAGTACTGCTTTGATGATGACACCGCCAACGAGCTTTTGATTGACCTACACCATGACTTTAAACGTGCCAATGGGTACAGCGAGCTAGAAATTAGCCAAAAGCGTAGCGCCCTTGAGAACGTCATGCGTCCAGACAGTATTGGCACCCACAAAGCCCGATTGAGTGATATCGGTTTTAGTAGTGTTGCCATGTGGTTCCAGTGTTTTAACTTCGGCTCTATGCTAGCCATCAAGTAAGCCAACCGGTACGAGTAGTTTCATGTTTGATTTTTCTGACTTCTATCAGCTTATTGCCAAAAATCGCCTAAGCCACTGGTTGGAGGTTCTCCCAGCCCAATTAGCGGAGTGGCAAAACCAGCCGCATGGCGATATGCCGAAGTGGATTAAGGTGCTTAATAAGATCCCAACTACCGCGCCCGAGACGGTTGAACTGAAAGATGCGGTGCGTATTGGCGATGACCAAAGCCTGCCGTCCGGTGAACGCAAAAAACTCGAAAACTTATTACGTAGCTTCCATCCGTGGCGCAAAGGTCCGTATCAGGTGCATGGCATTGATATTGATACCGAATGGCGCTCTGACTGGAAATGGGATCGTGTGCTTCCTCATATTTCGCCACTCAAAGGCCGTTACATCTTGGATGTTGGCTGTGGTAATGGCTATCACATGTGGCGTATGTTGGGGGAAGGCGCTGCGCTGACCGTCGGTATTGATCCATCAGAGCTTTTCTTGATGCAGTTCGACGCTATCCGCCGCTTGATGGGCAACGACCAGCGCGCTCACCTTTTGCCTTTAGGGATCGAAAAACTACCAGCGCTGCGTGCATTCGACACTGTGTTTAGTATGGGTGTGTTATATCACCGCCGCTCCCCGCTCGATCATCTGATCCAACTCAAAGATCAATTGCGTAAAGATGGCGAGCTGGTACTGGAAACGCTGGTGATTGACGGCGATGAAAACGCGGTATTGGTCCCCTCCGACCGTTATGCACAAATGCGTAACGTCTACTTTTTCCCGTCTGCCCGCGCGTTAAAAGTGTGGCTGGAGAAAGTCGGATTTGTCGATGTGCGTATTGTCGATGAGTGCGTCACCACCACGGATGAGCAGCGCAGTACCGAGTGGATGACCCATAATTCACTGCCCGATTACCTTGACCCTGCCAATCCGCATCTTACGGTAGAAGGCTATCCCGCCCCTAAACGTGCCATTTTGGTCGCACGTAACCCTGATTAATGATTGTGCGCCTCTTGGTTTGACAAGAGGCGCACCTTGGCTTGACGTTCAGCAAGCAGAACATTATTTAACCGCCTCGACTTTATTTCCCGTTCACGCCATATTTTCTATCCAGATCAAAAAGATAACGGGCAAAAAGTGACAGAAAACGTCGATAAAACCATCACTCAGTCAATCCTGACTAACTTTTGACAGAATACCCCTACCCATCTTCGCCGCATCGATTAGAATTTGCGCTCACCGTTCGGCGCCTGACTGAGGCGTGATTGAGCCATTTTTGCACCGGTTGGAGATTATGATGTTATTTCGCTGCTCACTGATTAGTGCGCTCTTTTTAACGATGTCAGGTTGTACCCTCACCTCACAGCACCAACACCAAGAAACATTGGACAAAATTGACCATGTTGCCGCACAAACCAATCAGCAACAGCAAACTCTATCCACGTCATTATCGAATCATGATGATGCGCTTTCTCGTCTGTCTGACAAAATCAGTGCGATCGAAAGCCAACTGAAAGTGATGCAGCGTACCCAAGCGAAAGTGTACGCCAACATGGCGGATGCCAAACCGGAAGTAAAGGTGAAAGAGAAAGTGGTTCGTGTCCCGGTCAACGACGATAAAGTCTTATTGGGTGCCCGTGAATGGGTATGGTTTGACGCGGTAGAAAGCACATTCCAAGCTCGCGTTGACACCGGCGCCGAAACATCTTCATTGAATGCTGTGGATATTCAAGAATTTGAGCGCGATGGTGATACTTGGGTGAAGTTTAACGTCAATCACAGCGAAAATAACGACGAACCCGTGTTTATGGAAATGCCGGTGAAGCGCTGGGTGCGTATTCGCCAATCTTCCACCGATAAAACCGATCGCCGTCCAGTTGTGGAAGCTTGGATCCGTGTCGGCAGTATCCACGAAAAAACCCAATTTACGCTCGCTGATCGCACCAACATGGAATATCCCGTCCTACTGGGCCGAGAGTTCTTCAAAGATCTCGCAGTGGTCGATGTCAGCCAAGAACATATTCACCCCAAGTACGAGCCTGAAACGCAACCGGACGCTAGCAGTAACGACGCTAACCAAAAATAGGTCACCTTTATGGTTTCACGTGTTCCATTTTACTTTTTAATCGGTTTTCTGGTCTTGGCAGGTATCGCGTTAAGCGCATACCGTCATATGGTTTACGGCGTGCCATGGCTCGCTGATGAAACTCGCCAAGTGTGGCAGATTGAAGCGCGCATCAATTTTGATGCCACCGGTGGGCCGGTGAAGGTGAATCTTGCCGCGCCCGATAGCCAACCCGGCCTGACTCTGATTGACGAAAGCACCTCGTCATCAGGCTATGGGTTTTCTTTGCTTGACACCGACTATGGTCGCCAAGCGCAATGGTCAACGCGCACCGCCACCGGCGAACAAACCCTTTATTTCAAAAACCAAATGCTGGTGGATGACAGTGCCCGCTATACCATGACGCCACCGGAGCACGACACCGTTGCTGCCCCGGTAATGGACAATGCGGCTAAAAACGCTGCGCTCGCCTTACTCGATCGTGCTCGCTCTCGTTCGGCGGATAACATCACCCTGACCAGAGAGCTAATCAAACAATTTAACAGCACCGACAGCCAAAACGCGGCATTGTTGCTTAACGCCTTTGATAAGCCAGATGCGGTTCAAAAGACATTGGCGCTAGAAGGGATCCATGCCCGCGTTGTGGGTGGTTTGAAGTTAGAAGACGGTCGCCGTCGCCAAAGCATCTCACCAATGATCCAAGTGTGGCAAGACACACAGTGGCATTTATTCGATCTCACCACCGGACAAAATGGCCATCGCGACGACGTTCTCCTATGGAACCAACGGGGCGGTCCTTTGCTTGAAGTGACAGGCGGTGAGCACAGTCATGTCAACTTCTCAATCATTTCTCAGGATATCAGCCCGCAGCAGGCGACCACCGCCAAAGTGAACGCCGACGATCTGCTCAACTTTTCGATCCATAGCTTGCCGATTGAAGAGCAAGCGATGTTCAAAACCATCATGCTTATCCCAATTGGCGCGCTGATTGTGGTGTTCTTGCGGGTCATTGTTGGCTTAAAAACCTCTGGCACCTTTATGCCAGTATTGATTGCAGTCGCGTTTGTGCAAACCCAATTAATCACCGGCATTGTTGGCTTTGTGCTGATTGTTGGTACGGGCTTGGTGATCCGAAGTTATCTCTCCCGGCTCAACTTATTGCTGGTGGCGCGAATCTCCGCGGTGATTATTACCGTGATTTTGATTATCGCCGTGTTCAGTGTGATTGCGTTCCACATCGGCTTAATCGAAGGACTGACCATTACCTTCTTCCCAATGATCATCTTGTCATGGACCATAGAACGGATGTCCATTCTATGGGAAGAAGAAGGCGCCAAAGAGGTGGTTGTTCAAGGAGGCGGCTCGCTTCTCACCGCAGTGCTGGTCTATCTCGCGATGACCAATGAGTTGGTTCGCCATCTGACCTTTAACTTCATTGGTGTGCAGTTAGTGATTCTGGCCCTGATCTTAATGCTGGGTAACTACACGGGCTATCGCCTCTCTGAGCTGAAGCGCTTCCGCCCACTTGCTGCTAATGAAAAAAGTCACGGCCTTGCGCCCACCTCAGGAGGTGATGATGCGAACACTCCTCGCTAAACTGGCGTCGCCCTTTCGCCTCAATGACGCGGGCGTGATGGGCATGAACCAACGCAATATTCGTTATATTGGCCGCTACAACGATAGACGCTTGTATCCACTGGTGGATGATAAGCTCAAAACCAAACTGATTGCACAACAAGCCGGCGCGACGGTGCCGGACTTGATTGGTGTGATTGATAGCCAAGCGGATGTTAAGCGCATTCACGCTATGGTCGCAAACTGGCCGGGCTTTGTGATTAAGCCAGCCCAGGGCTCTGGCGGTAAAGGGATCATGGTGATCACTCAAAATCACCAAGGGCGCTATTTTAAAGCCTCCGGCAAAGAAGTCAGTCATGACGACGTTGAACGCCATATTACCAACACCTTGGCGGGCTTGTTTTCCCTCGGCGGTAAAGCCGATGTGGCGGTGGTTGAGAACTTAATCGCGTTCGATGACAGCTTTAACGGCTTTAGTTATGAAGGCGTGCCTGATATTCGTGTGATTGTGTTTCAAGGCTATCCTGTGATGGCGATGATGCGTCTCTCAACCTCAGCGTCAGACGGTAAGGCTAACCTGCACCAAGGCGCGGTTGGGGTTGGGCTGGATCTTGCAACTGGTTATGCATTAAAAGCGGTGCAATTTAACAGCCCCATCACTCACCACCCTGATACGCACCAAGACTTGTATACGCTTAGGGTTCCACATTGGCAGCAATTGCTCACCCTTGCCGCCAGTGCGTGGGAGATGACTGGGCTCGGTTACATGGGCACCGATATGGTGCTTGATAAAGACAAAGGCCCAATGGTGTTGGAGCTCAATGCTCGTCCCGGGCTTGCGATTCAAATCGCCAATGGCTGTGGCTTGTTGCCCAGACTGCGATTGATCGAGTCTTTACCGCCTTGTCGCTATCCACCGTTACCCGAAGCGCGCGTTGAGTTTTCCATGCGTCACTTTGCTGGCCAGCAAACTCAGCCACTGAAGCCGCGGTTAGCGAAAGTCAGTTAAAACGCTCAGTAGGCAAAAAAAAACTAAAGTTCTCTGCGCCTTGCCGATAACCAAAGTAACCGACTCATTGGTTTGACATGTAAGGTAAGGCGCCGACAGTGACAGTGCACACCATCGACAAAGCACGCATCATTAGTGATGTGCAGTTTGGAGACAATCTGAATCATGCAGTGACGCAAGGACGTCGCTCTGATTTTGCGTTGATGCTCGCCCTGATGTCCGGTGATGCCAATGAGTCAACACCACTCTCACCGCTTGACGAAAAGACCACTAATGATGAGGTTCTACGTCGTCAATTTCAGCTTGCCCCACCTCAGCCGTTGGCGGCCAGTAATGAAGAAGATTACGTTCGTGCTGGTGCGCAAGCCGATGCCTTCCACCGTGGCGGGATTGCCAGTGCACATCTGCGCTTTCAGCTCGCACCTGCTGCCATGCACTACCCGCCCCAAGGCACCCACGGATTTGACGAGGCGGTCTATCACAATTTATCCGGTCATCAGCGTCGCAAGTTGGCAGATAGCGAGTCTGCACGACTCTCACTCAACCCGACGACCTTGTACGAAAATCTCACCACCGCGCACTGCCAAGACAAAATGCGTGTGAGCGCATAACCACCAAGATCGCAAGTCGATCCCAACGATAAATAGCGATCCTTTTCCAAAATGTGATCCTCTATATATTCCGAGCAATCGATCCCCAATTTACCCACTTGTTTTGAACATTTTTTGCGCACCCCGCGTATTTCTGTACCAGTATTAACTTCCCACGCTTGAACAAGCTGGGGGTAAGTTGTCACTTTCTCGTGAATGAAATTCGTAACATATTGTAGAGACAGTGATTTTTCGTAAAGGGTTGATGTGATTGAGGAAATGACCATGAAGATAGATAACGCGGTGGTCGTCATCACAGCAGGCGGCTCGCCATCCGGGCGTGCCATGGCTGAACATTTTTGCTCATTAGGCGCCGATGTCGTACTGCTTGATACCGAGTGGCCGACACTCCGCCTAAGCGCCGATCAGTGCCGAGATTATCCCGGCCGGATCCAGCCGATCTGTTTAGCCGATTATCAGCCTCAATCCATCAATGATGCCTTTGCTCAAATCGTCACACTGTTTGGTGGTATTGATGTACTCATCAATCATTGGCAAGGCGACATACTGCCTAGCCTTTTGGATAATGGAAACTTGGTTGATATACCACAAACGGTCGCCGATTCCACCTCACACTATTACGTCGTCGTGCAACGCGCCGCCGTTTGTATGCAACAGCGTGGGCGCCCCGGTGTGATTATTAATGTCGCTGGCCATCATTTAACCCCAGATACGGTCGCCAGTGCCATGATTGGTGGTCTCACTCAGCGGTGGGCTAAAGAATTATCTGGGCTCAAAATTCGCGTTGGCGGTATTGTTCCTCGCGGACGTACGATGAATCGCGCAAGCGGAGGAATGGATGACGAGCTGATTCGTAATGCGGAATATATCGTCTCCAACGATTCTTTTAACGGCCGATTGTTAGAGGCAAGTGGGTAGAAAGAGCAAACGCCCCGATACGAGTATGCAGCAGTCCTTTCCGTATTCCGTAAGCAAAGCGCTCTGTATTCTAGTGCCATCGTCGCCACGGATAAAATCAAAAAGACCCGCCGGAGCGGGTCTTTGTCGTTAAGCGGTGACCTAGGTTAAATTAGGCTTTTGCTTTCGCACCTTTTTTGTCTGCACCCGCTTTAGTTGGCGCGGCCGCTGGTTGGTCATCTTTTTTCTTGATAACCGTGGTGCCTTCGAAGGTTTCACCTTCAACATATGGCTTACCATAGTAAGAGGCCAACAGTACTTCTTTCAGCTCTTTGATCAGTGGGTAGCGTGGGTTCGCACCAGTACATTGGTCATCGAACGCTTCTTCCGCAAGCTCATCAAGTTTGGCAATGAAGTCAGCTTCTGGGACACCGGCCGCTTGGATAGACGCAGGGATATCCAGTTTCAACTTCATTTCTTCCAACCAAGCGAGGAGACGCTCAATCTTCTGTGCTGTGCGGTCACCGGCTTGAGACAGACCTAAGTGATCCGCAACTTCTGCATAACGACGACGTGCTTGTGGGCGGTCGTACTGTGAGAATGCAGTTTGTTTGGTTGGGTTGTCGTTGGCGTTGAAACGAACCACGTTTGAAATCAGCAGTGCGTTAGCAAGGCCGTGTGGTAAGTGGAACTCAGCACCGATTTTGTGCGCCATTGAGTGACACACACCCAAGAAGGCGTTAGCAAACGCGATACCGGCAATGGTCGCACCATTGTGCACTTTTTCGCGTGCAATTGGGTCATTCGCACCGTGCGCATAGCTCGCTGGTAGATACTCATTCAGCAGTTTCAGTGCTTGTAGCGCTTGACCGTCAGAGTATTCGCTTGCCAGTACTGACACATAAGCTTCCAAAGCGTGCGTAATCGCATCATAACCACCAAAGGCAGTCAGAGACTTCGGCATGTTCATTACCAAGTTGGCATCAACAATCGCCATCTGTGGTGTCAGCTCGTAATCAGCCAGTGGGTATTTGGCACCGGTTTCGTCGTCAGTTACAACCGCAAACGGCGTTACTTCTGAGCCTGTACCTGATGTGGTCGTTACACAAACCAGTTCCGCTTTTTTACCCATTTTCGGGAACTTGTAAATACGTTTACGGATATCCATAAAGCGCATTGCTAGCTCTTCGAACGCAGTTTCAGGGTGCTCGTACATAACCCACATGATTTTCGCTGCATCCATTGGTGAACCACCACCTAGGGCAATGATCACGTCTGGCTGGAAGCTCTTCATCGCGTCGGCACCTTTGCGTACCACGCTCAAGGTAGGATCGGCTTCCACTTCAAAGAAGGTGGTCACATCCATGCCCTGTGCTTTGAGCATTTTTTCGATATCGTCAGAGTAACCGTTGTTGAACAAGAAGCGGTCAGTCACGATCATCGCACGTTTCTTGTCTTCCAAATCACTCAGCGCGATTGGCAAGCTGCCGCGACGGAAGTAGATAGATTTTGGTAGTTTGTGCCACAGCATATTCTCAGCTCGCTTCGCAACAGTTTTCTTGTTCATCAGGTGTTTAGGCCCAACGTTTTCAGAAATCGAGTTACCGCCCCAAGAGCCACAACCCAGTGTGAGTGATGGTGCAACGTTGAAGTTGTACAGGTCACCGATACCACCGTGAGTGGTTGGGATGTTCACCAGAATACGCGCTGTTTTCAGGCGGTCGCCGAAGTACTTGATACGATCTTGATTAACGTCTTGGTTGGTGTAAAGGCCAGAGGTATGACCGATACCGCCCATTTCTACCATTTTGCATGCCATATCCACGGCGTGCTCGAAGCTTTTCGCACGGAACATACCCAAGGTTGGCGAGAGTTTCTCGTGAGCGAATTCTTCTTCGATGCTGATTTCGAGACCTTCGCCGATCAGTACCTTGGTATCAGACGGTACGCTCACACCGGCCATATCGGCAATCTTAGTGGCGGGCTGGCCAACGATGTCTGCGTTAAGGTTACCGTTAATCAGGATAACTTTACGCACTTTGTCTGCTTCGGCTTTGCTCAGGACATAGGCTTTGTGAGAAGCAAAACGTTCTTTCACTTCGTCGTACACTTCGTCCATCACGATAACCGCTTGCTCTGATGCACAGACCACACCGTTATCGAAGGTTTTTGACATCAACACAGATGCAACCGCACGTTTGATATCCGCTGTTTCGTCAATCACGACCGGCACGTTACCTGCACCAACACCAATCGCAGGTTTACCTGATGAGTAAGCCGCTTTAACCATGCCTGGACCACCGGTCGCAAGGATCAGGTTGATGTCATCATGCTTCATCAATGCGTTAGAAAGCTCAACTGAAGGTTGGTCAATCCAGCCGATAATGTCTTTCGGTGCGCCTGCTGCAACCGCTGCTTCCAGCACAAGTTTAGCCGCATCATTGGTTGAGTTTTTCGCACGTGGGTGTGGCGAGAAGATAATACCGTTACGGGTTTTCAAAGAAATCAGTGATTTGAAAATCGCAGTAGAGGTCGGGTTGGTGGTTGGAACGATACCACAGATAAGACCTACAGGCTCAGCGATAGTGATGGTGCCGAACTCGTCATTCTCTTCTAGAATGCCGCAGGTTTTCTCATCTTTGTATTTGTTATAGATAAACTCAGACGCAAAGTGGTTTTTGATTACCTTGTCTTCCAAGATACCCATGCCTGACTCTTCAACAGCTTGTTTGGCCAGAGGGATACGCGCATTGTTCGCGGCAAGCGAGGCTGCACGGAAGATTTTGTCAACTTGCTCCTGTGAGTAGGTGGCAAATTCTTTTTGTGCCTTTTTGACACGCTCAACCATGGCGTTGAGTTCAGCAATATTAGTGACAGGCATAGTCATCTCCTGGTTCATATTTGAAAATCATTTAGTAATTGCTTGCCGCAGCGTTGTTGCGGACTAACCGATGTTTCTGACAGTTAGCGACGCGGTTTGGTGCGTGGCATTTAGTAAATAACTTTCAAAACTGAGTATAAATTTTCACAGCATCAACAACTTGATCTCGATCATTTGTTATCAAATCAATATCAATAATTTCTGCGTTTAATCCCCATTGTTACTGGGTTTATTATTTTTGTAGCACACTGAGTATGTGTCTAATTTTTTCACCAATGCAACATCTAATTTACATTACACCTCAGTGCCAAAGGCGGGTGTTGTATGAAATTTTCAACAAATAGCCGCTAAAGTTGTTATTTATGTCCACGTCACTCGACCCTCAGTATAGTTTGCTGAGAGAAAGTTGCGTGACAGAGATCGCTAACCTGTAGCACATCAAAAAATCCGTTTAAAAAAACGCAATCAGTAAATGCATAAAATGCAAGCTCACGCGGTTGGTTTTTGGGCTGAGCTCGCTATACTGACGCAACCATTAACCCGAGAGAAACTGGACTTCCTCACCGCATCACGAGAGTCGCCATGGCAGCCTTCGACCCCATGATCTTCGTACAGTTTTTTGTCGGGCTTTTTGCCGCTGTTAACCCCATTGGTATCATGCCCGTTTTTGTCACCTTGACCGCCCATCTCGATGAACAAGAACGCAATCGCACCGCGTATACTGCCGCGATCGCCGTCGCTGTCATCTTGATTGTTTCGTTGCTGGCCGGACAAATGTTGTTGGATTTGTTCAGCATCTCGCTGGACTCGTTCCGCGTGGCGGGAGGCATGCTATTACTGAGTATTGCTTTTACCATGATGAACGGGAAGCTCGGCGAAGGTAAGCAAAACAAGCAAGAGCAGTCTGAGTCGATCAGTCGGGAACAAGTCGGTGTAGTGCCGCTGGCGATGCCTTTGCTGGCTGGCCCGGGCGCGATCAGCTCCACCATTGTTTACGGCTCTCAATACCCAGATACGTGGAGCACGCTGACACTGATTGCCACCTTAGTGATCTTTGCCGCCGGCATTTGGGGACTGTTCCGTGTTGGCCCTGCGGTAGTGCGCTTTCTCGGCCAAACGGGTATCAACGTCATTACTCGGATCATGGGCCTTATTCTAGGCTCGTTAGGCATTGAGTTTATTGCCTCAGGAATGCGGGCGTTGTTCCCCGGACTGAGCTAAATGTAATCCGAGCCACAGTTACGTATAACCGGCACGCAGCAAAGGTTGCAGTGCCGGTTTTTTTTCGGCCCAATATCACGGTCATTCATAGCAAGGACCTCTTATGGCCGACGCGCAAAACCGAGTACAACGCTATTTATATACCACCATTTTTGGCACTGACACGCCGCATGGAAAAGCATTTGATATCGCGTTGATCGTGCTGATCCTCGCCTCGATGGTGGTACTGATGCTGGAGTCGATTGCTAGCTTTCACGCTAAGTGGTCCAACTGGTTGTATTGGATTGAGTGGGGCTTTACCGGCATCTTTACCATTGAGTACATACTGCGCCTATACTGCTCTCCTCGTCCTTCTGCTTACGCGCGTAGCTTTTATGGTGTCGTCGATTTACTTGCAATTTTGCCGACCTATATCGCGATTTTTGTTCCCGGCACCACCTATTTAATGGTCGTACGCCTGCTAAGGGTTTTACGTATCTTTCGGGTTCTGAGGTTGATGCGCTTTTTGGAAGACTCCAACATCTTACTCCGTTCGATGATGCTATCGTCGCGCAAGGTGATGATTTTCTTTTTCTCCGTGGCAATTCTAGTCACCGTGTTCGGCGCACTCATGTATGTGATTGAAGGACCAGAAAACGGCTTTACCAGTATTCCCTATGCCATCTACTGGGCGATCGTCACCCTCACCACGGTCGGCTATGGTGATATAGTGCCGCAAACAGATGTAGGTAAGGCCTTGGCGTCATTCACCATGTTGATGGGCTACTCGATCATTGCCGTGCCTACCGGGATCATTACCGCTGAGATTGGCCAGCAGATGTCACTGCATCGCAACTTAGTAAAGTGTCCGAATTGTTCAAAAAGCGGCCATGAGTCCGATGCGTCATTTTGTAAGCATTGCGGTAGTGAGCTGCCGGAAGCCGACAAACGCGTGGTGACACCCGGACTGTAACAGCTGCTTTGATTTGAATAGCACCGCCACTATCGCGAGTAACACATGAGCGCCAATAAAAGCATGAGATTCGGATAAGAAAAAACGGAGCTTTGGGGCTCCGTTTTTTGGGTGAGTCGTTCGAGGGCGGTATGCTTTGGCTTACTTACGACGCCAAGTGGTGCCTTGAGGACCGTCTTCTAGCACAATGCCCATCTCGGTGAGCGCATCGCGTGCCGCATCGGCAGCCGCAAAGTCTTTGGCTTTACGGGCGTCATTGCGTGTTTGAATGAGGGCTTCAATCTTTGCCACTTCATCGTCCGCGCCCGCATCGCCTTGTAAGAAGCTATCGGCATCTTGCTCAAGCAAACCAAGAACCGACGCCAATTTACGCATTTGCGCACCCAGTGCGGATGCCGCTGCCATATCATCGCCGCGTAAGCGGTTGATCTCACGCGCCATATCGAAGAGCACCGAGTAGGCTTCTGGCGTGTTGAAATCATCGTCCATCGCCGCTTCAAAGCGTGCCACGTACTCATCGCCACCGGCTGGCGTTGCCTCGTCGAGCCCTCGCAATGCAGTGTACAGACGCTCGAGCGCTGAACGGGCTTGATTGAGGTTTTCATCGCTGTAATTGAGCTGGCTACGATAGTGACCAGACAGCAAGAAGTAGCGCACGGTTTCAGCATCGTAGTGCGCCAACACGTCGCGGATAGTAAAGAAGTTCCCCAAAGATTTGGACATCTTTTCACGGTCAACCATCACCATGCCGCTATGCATCCACGTATTCACATACTGGGTGTTGTGTGCGCAGCAAGACTGTGCAATTTCATTCTCGTGGTGAGGGAACTGCAAGTCAGAGCCGCCGCCGTGAATATCAAAGTGATCACCTAAAATCGCGGAGTTCATCGCCGAACATTCGATGTGCCAGCCCGGACGACCGGCCCCCCATGGCGACTCCCAAGTTGGTTCGCCCGGCTTAGACATTTTCCATAACACAAAATCGAGAGGGCTACGCTTCGCCGCTTCCACATCAACACGGGCACCGGCCTGCAGTTGTTCAAGATCTTGCTTGGATAGCTTGCCGTAATCGTCAAATTTCGCGACTTCAAACATCACATCGCCATTGTCTGCAACGTAAGCAAAGCCTCGCTCAATCAACTTTTCGACTAGCGAGATAATTTCATCAATGTAGTCGGTGGCGCGCGGTTCGATATCGGGACGTGCCATGTTGAGCGCATCAAAGTCTTGATGCATTTCACTGATCAAACGTTCAGTCAGTGACTCACAGCTTTCGCCGTTTTCCGCCGCACGTTTGATAATTTTATCGTCGATGTCGGTAATATTGCGGACAAACGTTAAGTCATAACCACGATGGCGCAAATAACGTGAGATCATGTCAAACGCCACGAAAGTACGCCCATGACCGATATGACAAAGATCGTAAATGGTCACCCCACAGACATACATGCCGATTTTTCCCGGCGTGATGGGTTGAAAGATCTCTTTCTCTCGCGTCAATGAGTTGTATATCTTTAACGTGTTAGTTGGCGTCGACATAGTGGTTTTGGTTACTCGTTACGATAGTGACAAAATTAGAATGAATGGACTATTACACCTTTTATACCTGCTTGACGCAAGCGCGACAGACACGCAACAGGCTGTCTTGCCCGAATTGTTGTCTACGATCTCACTCACATCTCGTTACTAAAAACTGTCATGAGTGGTTGAGCTGATGGATAAGATCGCTTAGCTTTTTGTAAAGAATCTTTACCGATAAATAAACCACGGTATTTTCATGACACGATCAACGAAGCAACGCCAAGTCGCCCAGCCGCCAGCCACCTCGTCTTCAGCTGAGTTCGGTTCGCCCGATAAAGTCGATGTAATTTTGTCTCAGTGGCATCAAGAACGCCCTGATATCGACCCCTCTCCGATGGCCATTACCGGGCGGTTGGCGCGCGTGGTAGGGCATATCAATCCGCGCCTTCAGCAGGTGTTCAATCAATTCAACTTAAACCCGGGGGAGTTTGACGTCCTCGCAACGCTGCGCCGTTCAGGCAAACCGCACACGCTTACCCCCAACCAACTGCTGCAATCGCTGATGCTCACCTCAGGTGCAATGACCAATCGAATTGATCGCCTTGAGCAGAAAGGGTTGGTTGCACGCAGTCCAGATCCCAATGATCGCCGTGGTGTTTATGTTTCATTGACCGACGCTGGACTGCAATTGATTGATGATGCAGTGGTGGCGCACACCGATAACTTACACAAAATATTGAGCCCGTTGAGTCAAGCACAACAAGACCAATTGTCCGGCCTTTTGAAGACCTTGCTGCATCATTTTGAACCAGAGAATATGGATTAATTCGGCTTGTATCACGGATCGAGCTTGATCAGAGACGTTGTTAGGCTAAAATCTTGGCTCCTTATAGCCAAGCCAATGACAGGATTACATCATGGTGACTCTTCATACCACGTTCGGTGACATCAAATTACGCATGTTTGCGGACGAAGCACCGGCTACGGTCGAGAACTTTTTACAATACTGCCGTGACGGCTTTTACAACGGAACCCTGTTCCACCGCGTGATTGACGGCTTTATGGTCCAAGGCGGTGGCATGGCCTCTGGCATGGAAGAAAAGCCAACCCGCGCACCGATTAAAAACGAAGCGGATAACGGCTTAAGCAACCGCACAGGTATGGTTGCGATGGCGCGCACCATGGAGCCGCACTCAGCAAGCTCGCAGTTTTTCATCAACGTTAATGACAACCTGTTCCTCGATCACAAAGCTAAAACGCCAGATGGCTGGGGCTACTGTGTATTCGCAGAAGTGGTTGATGGCATGGACGTCGTGAACAAGATTAAAGGCGTTGCCACCGGTAACTGGGGTTATGTCCACCAAGACGTGCCGGTTGAAGAAGTCTTGATCGATAGCGTGACTATCGAAGACTAAGCCGCACTCGTCAACAAGGGTAGCTCAGGCTACCCTTTCTTTTATTACCATCATAAAGCCAACGCATGCCACATACCCTCTTTATTGCCGACCTCCATTTAAGCCCAACGCGGCCCGATATTACCGACTGCTTTGAACGTTTTATGCAGCAGGAAGTGATACACGCCGACGCGCTCTATGTACTCGGGGACTTATTCGAAGCATGGATTGGTGATGATGATAACAGCCCGTTTCACCAACAAATTAAAGCGGCGTTTTCTGCGGTGACGGAGCGCGGCGTGCCGGTATATTTTATTCATGGCAATCGCGATTTTTTGATTGGTCAACGCTTTGCTATGGAAACCGGCGTAACCCTGTTAAACGAGCTCGAGTGCATCGATTTATATGGCACCCCTACCCTGATCTTACACGGGGATACCTTGTGTTTAGAGGATGTTGACTATCAAGCGTTTCGCCGCAAAGTCCACCAGCCTTGGTTGCAGCGACTCTTTTTGTGCTTGCCGCTAACATGGCGCCGTAAGATTGCGGCCAAAATGCGCGCAGGCAGTGCCAATGCCAACCAGCAAAAGTCATCCACCATCATGGATGTGACGCCACAAGAAGTGCAGCGCCAGTTGGATAAAGCGGGAGTCACTAACATGATTCACGGCCATACTCACCGCCCTCATATTCATCAGTGGCATCACCACGGCACCGCGTACCAACGGATTGTGTTAGGCGACTGGTATGAGCACGGTTCTGTCTTGATGTGTAGTGCCCAAGGGTGTGACTTACAAACCCGCAACTTTATCCATCGTTAAGCCATTCAGCCTATTGTTAAGAGAAAGCTATGCAAACTGACTTATGCCCTTGTTGCAGCCATAAAACCTATCAAGACTGTTGCGCGCCCATTCATCAAAACCCCGCCAATGCTATCCATCCGGAGCAATTGATGCGCGCTCGTTATAGTGCACACCCCAAAGGCTTGGTGGATTTTATTGTTGCGACCTATCACAGTGAATGTGGCGCCAGCTCGTTTCGTGAAGACATTGCCACCATGACTCAACATCAGTGGCAATCTCTCGAAGTACTCGATAGCGAGGTGCTGCAGCAAGGTGAACTTGGCTTTGTGACATTCAAAGCGCACTTTATTGCCGACGGTGATCCTCAGTGTCTGTACGAGCGCTCTCGTTTTGTCAAAGAAACGATCGATGGACAGCTTCAGTGGCGATATATCGATGGTGTCTTCCCCGGCCATGTCAAAGCGGGACGCAATGACCCCTGCCCGTGTGGCAGCGGACGCAAATTTAAAAAGTGTTGTGGCTAACTCACCCTAAATTGCTCAAAAAACAATCAAGTTTTGCGTTCTCTGGTCGATACTTTAGTTAAGACGCTAGGAGGACGCACTATGAATTGGCTTGGCAACCTAAGTCCTGTGTACCGAAAGCCCTCTTCACCACCCACCAAAGTTTGGGCGATTAAGAAACAGGCCAGCATTGAAGAGCGCAAACAACGCCGCTTGGATGACCCATCGGATCATGATGCGTCACCACAAGCTGAAAAAGACAACGCGCCACGCAAAAAAGATGATGGCTCGCTGGATGTCTACGTATAGACGCGACCGTTTAATTTGGTGTCACTGCTTGCCGCTGTAGGCGGTGAAAAAATCTCCACATTGGGAGTTGCAATCTAAGCTCACTTTGATATTGTCGAAAAGAGACGAGATTGACCAACGTAAATGGACATCAAAAAATGACTTCAACGCTAATGACAATGCATCACCACCATCATCCTGACTAGTCTTTCGGGAGGAATGGTTTCGACTGGAAGACGAGTAAAAAGCGCTTCCGTCGGTCATTAGCCAGCTAACAGATTCAGACCCTCGGGAGCACCGTCTTCCGAGGGTTTTTTCTTTTTTAGCTTTTCATTTTTAGACAAGGAAGCACACATGCAAACACAACGCCTACGTATCGCCATCCAAAAAAAGGGGCGCCTCGCCAAAGAATGCCAAGAGCTGCTTAAACGCTGCGGGGTAAAAATCAATTACACCGGTGAACGTTTAGTGGTCCACGCCGAAAACATGCCTCTCGATCTGCTGCTGGTCCGTGACGATGATATCCCGGGCCTTATCATGGACGGCGTGGTTGATTTAGGGGTAATTGGCGAAAACGAACTAGAGGAAGTACGCCTTGAGCGCATCAAACTGGGCGAGCCCAGCCAGTATCAACTGCTGCGCCGACTCGACTTTGGCGGCTGCCGCCTCTCCATCGCCCTCGATAAAGACCAAAGCTATAACGGCCCACAAGATCTGGCCAACCAACGCATTGCGACCACCTACCCCAACATCCTCAAAGCCTATATGGACAAACAAGGTGTGAGCTTTAGCACCTGTATGCTCAATGGCTCCGTCGAAGTCGCGCCGCGTGCCGGGCTTGCCGATGCGATTTGTGACTTAGTCTCAACCGGCGCCACCTTAGAAGCCAATGGCTTGAAAGAAGCCGAAGTCATATTCCGCTCAAAAGCGGTATTGATCCAGCGTGAAGGCAGCTTCAGTGAAGAGAAAACCGCATTGATTGAACGCTTGCTCACCCGCATGCAAGGTGTCATCCAAGCCAAAGAGTCCAAATACATCATGCTCCACGCACCCAGCGAAACCTTAGAGCAAGTGGTCGAGCTACTCCCCGGCGCGGAAGATCCCACCATCTTGCCGTTAGCTCACGAGAAAAACCGTGTTGCTGTGCACCTTGTGAGCACCGAGAATCTGTTCTGGGAAACCATGGAAAAATTAAAGCAGTTGGGCGCAAGCTCAATTTTGGTCCTGCCGATTGAAAAGATGATGGAGTAAATCACGATGCGTACTGTGGTCTGGAAATCACTCGGAGAGTCACAAAAAGAAGGCTTAATGTGCCGCCCTGCAATCACAACCGGCGCCCAAACCCAAGCGAGCGTCGCGGAGATCATCGCCGATGTCCGTGAGCGAGGAGATGAAAGCTTAAAAGCATTGACCCAAAAGTTTGATGGTGTCGAACTGGATAGCATCAAACTCGACAAAGCGACTTTGGCCGACGCTGAAGCGCGCTTGGATGAAGATATCAAGCTATCCCTGCGCCAAGCCTACGATAACATCAGTACCTTTCACCGTGCGCAAAAAGCGCAGCCATTGAAAGTCGAAACCATGCCGGGGGTGGTGTGCGAATCCATCACCCGCCCGATTAACCGCGTGGGGCTGTATATTCCTGGCGGTAGCGCGCCCTTGCCCTCGACCGTATTGATGCTGGGCGTACCCGCGCAAATTGCAGGCTGCCGTAAAGTGGTGCTGTGTACCCCACCGCCGGTAGCCGATGAGATTTTATACTGTGCCAAACTGTGCGAGATTGATGAAATCTATACTCTGGGCGGCGCACAGGCGGTGGCGGCGATGGCCTTTGGCACTCAAAGCGTAACCAAGGTGGATAAAATCTTTGGCCCGGGTAATGCCTATGTCACCGAAGCCAAACGGCAAGTGAGCCTTGCTGCCAATGGTGCGGCCATGGATATGCCTGCCGGCCCCTCGGAAGTGTTAGTGATTGCCGATGCCGGCGCGGATCCAGACTTTGTTGCCGCCGATTTACTCAGCCAAGCGGAGCACGGCCCCGATTCGCAAGTGGTGCTGGTGACCCCTGCGCCCGAGATGGCAGAGAAAGTGGCAGATGCAGTGCAGCAACAATTAACGACGTTAAGCCGTGCAGAGATTGCCAAGCAAGCGCTGGGCAGCAGTGTAATTATTATTGCCGACACCCTCACTCAGTGCGTGTCGATTTCTAACCGCTATGGACCGGAGCACTTGATTGTGCAAACTCAACAGCCAAGGGATTTGTTGCCCCTGTTGGATAATGCTGGCTCGATTTTCTTGGGCGCATACTCGCCCGAGTCTGTGGGCGATTACGCCTCTGGCACCAATCACGTGCTCCCCACCTATGGTTATACGCGCACCTACAGCAGCCTTGGGCTGGCCGACTTTACCAAGCGAATGACAGTGCAACAGCTTAGTGACACCGGTTTGCAAGCACTGGGCCCAACAGTGATGCGTATTGCCGAAGCAGAAGGCTTGGATGCACACCGCCAAGCGGTCGAAATTCGTCTCACTAAACTACAACAAACTCAAGCCTCAGAGGACTCGTTAGCATGAGCATCGAAAAACTCGCCCGTGAGCAAGTACAAGCGCTTACTCCCTATCAGTCAGCCCGCCGTATCGGCGGTAGCGGGGATGTCTGGCTCAATGCCAACGAGTCACCCTTTGACAACGCTTACACCGTAAGCGGTCAGGGACTCAATCGCTACTCCAGCTGCCAGCCGGTATCATTGATTAATGCCTATGCGGATTATGCAGGCGTCGAAACGAACCAAGTCATCACCACTCGTGGCGCCGATGAAGGGATTGATTTGTTGCTGCGTGCCTTTTGCGAGCCAAACCAAGATAGTGTGCTGATTTGTCCACCTACCTATGGCATGTATGCGGTCAGTGCGGAAAATCAAGGGATCGCCACCACCCAAGTGCCGCTCACCGCCGACTGGCAGCTGGACATGGCAGGGATTGATAGCGCATTGGAGGCAGATGCCAACATCAAGCTTATCTTCGTGTGTAGCCCCAATAATCCGACCGGCAATCTGATTAACCGCGACGATATTGAAGCGCTACTCACCCACACTCAAGATCGCGCGATTGTGGTACTGGATGAAGCCTATATTGAATTTAGTCCAGAAGCGACCTGCACCGACTTGCTCGCACGCTTTGATAATCTGGCCATTTTGCGCACCCTATCAAAAGCGTTCGCTCTGGCGGGACTGCGTTGCGGCTTTACCCTCGCCAGTCCCGCGATTATTAACTTGATGCTCAAGGTGATCCCGCCATATCCCGTGCCGGTCCCCGTAGCAGACATTGCCGAACAAGCACTCTCCGAGGCCGGTTTAGCGCGGATGAAATATCAAGTTTTAGACTTAACCGCCAACCGTGCCTACCTGCAAGCCGGCCTCAGTATGCTACCCGGCGTCGAGGTGCATCCGGGCTTTGGTAATTATCTGCTCATCACGCTAGATGACGCTGACGCGGTGTTCGCACGTTTAGGGCGTGCCGGCATGATTGTGCGTCAGACCGCCGTTGCCAACAGCTTGCGCATCAGCATTGGTAACCGTGACGAATGTGAAAAAGTGCTGGCCTTTATCCGCCAGCAACTCAGTGAATAAGGACAACCACTGTGAAAGACAAGATTTTATTTATTGACCGTGATGGCACCTTAATTGTGGAGCCGCCTGAAGACTATCAAGTGGATCGTCTGGATAAATTGGCCTTTGAGCCGGACGTGATCCCTGCACTACTCAGCCTGCAAGCGGCGGGTTACACCTTGGTGATGGTGAGCAATCAAGATGGTCTGGGAACCGAGAGCTTCCCGCAAGCGGACTTTGATGCGCCACACAACATGATGATGGCCCTGTTTCGCTCACAAGGGATCGATTTTGAAGACGTACTGATTTGCCCGCACTTTGATAGCGATGACTGTAGCTGTCGCAAACCCAAACTAGGCTTGGTGAAAGACTATCTACAGCAAGGCCGAATTGATTTCGCCCAATCGGCGGTGATTGGCGATCGCGACGCCGATATCACCTTAGCGAACAATATGGCGCTACAAGGCATCAAATATCAACGTGACGTGATGGGCTGGCCACAGATTGTCGAGCGTCTAACCCAGCAGCCGCGACTGGCCAGTGTCACTCGCACCACCAAAGAAACCGATATTCAGGTGGATGTTAACCTGGATAAGAGTGGCGGCAGCCGCATTGAAACCGGACTGGGCTTTTTTGACCACATGTTGGATCAAATCGCCACCCACGGCGGCTTTCAGCTCAACGTTCGCGTTAAAGGCGATTTGCACATCGACGACCACCACACCATTGAAGATACCGCCCTCGCGTTGGGCGACGCACTCAAACGGGCGCTGGGAGATAAACGCGGTATTGGCCGCTTTGGGTTTAGCCTGCCGATGGATGAATGCTTGGCGCAATGTGCATTGGATTTGTCCGGACGTCCCTATTTGAAATTTGAGGCCAGATTCCCACAGCCACAAGTGGGCGATATGTCGACCGAAATGGTTGGACACTTCTTCCGCTCATTGACCGACACCTTGGCCTGTACTCTGCACCTGACGGTGTCGGGCGAAAACACCCACCACTTGGTGGAAAGCTTATTTAAAGCCTTTGGCCGCACCTTGCGTCAAGCCATCAAGGTCGAAGGCGACGCCCTGCCAAGCAGTAAAGGAGTGCTGTAATGCGCAAACAGACTGTCATTATCGATACCGGCTGCGCCAATGTGGCCTCAGTGCGCTTTGCTGTCGAGCGTCTCGGCTATCAAGCGACACTAAGCCGCGATCCGGACGTGGTGCTAGGGGCAGATAAACTCTTTTTGCCCGGCGTCGGCACGGCCAGCGAGGCGATGAAAAACCTCACCGAGCGCGGCTTGGTAGATTTGGTTAAGCAAGTAGAGCAACCGCTGCTGGGAATATGTCTTGGTATGCAAATGTTGGGGACGCACTCCGATGAAGGCGATAGCCCCGTTGAGTGCCTCGGCCACATCCCCGCACCCACCAAGCTGATGGATACCGCAGGGCAGCCTCTGCCCCACATGGGGTGGAACCGAGTTGCCACCGTCAATGACCATCCCTTATTCGATGGCATTCCCGCAGGCAGCCACTTTTACTTTGTCCACAGTTACGCGATGCCGGTCGGTGATTACACCTTGGCACAATGTCATTATGGCCATGCGTTCAGTGCGGCCATCAATCAAGGCAATTACTTCGGGGTTCAGTTTCACCCCGAGCGTTCGGGCAAAGTAGGCGCGCGTTTGATTCAAAATTTTTTGGAGATGTAAGCAAGGATGATTATACCAGCACTCGATTTGATAGACGGCCAAGTGGTACGCCTTTATCAAGGAGATTATCAGCAAAAAACCGACTACGGTTTTTACCCGCGTGAGCAGTTTGCACGTTACCATCAAGCGGGAGCAGATTGGCTGCACCTCGTGGATTTAACCGGCGCTAAAGATCCGACCGCACGTCAGGTCGATTTAATCACCGAGATTTTGCAATCAACACCTGCCAATATCCAAATTGGCGGTGGCGTGCGCACCGAAATGGACGTGATTGAGCTGCTAAACACCGGTGCGCAGCGCGTAGTGATCGGCTCCACCGCGGTTAAATCCCCCGATTTGGTTAAAGGCTGGATGCAAACCTACGGCCCTGATCGCATTGTATTGGCACTCGACATTCATATCGACAGCGAGGGGACGCGACGCGTGGCGGTGTCAGGCTGGCAACAAGACTCCGGCGTCACCATTGAAGCGCTCCTCGACGATTATTTGTCCGTCGGGCTCAAGCATGTGCTGTGCACCGATATTTCCCGCGATGGCACCTTACAAGGCAGCAATGTGGCGCTCTATCGCGACTTGTGTCAGCGCTATCCGAGCATTGCATTTCAATCATCAGGCGGCATTGGCCGTCTCGAAGACATTCGCGCCTTACGCAACACTGGCGTCGCAGGCGTGATCGTCGGCCGCGCCCTACTGGAAGGCAACTTTAGCGCAGAGGAGGCGATCGCATGCTGGCAAAACGGATAATTCCTTGTTTGGACGTCCGCGACGGACAAGTAGTGAAAGGCGTTCAATTTCGCAATCACGAAATCATCGGCGATATCGTCCCGCTCGCCAAACGTTACGCCGAAGAAGGCGCCGACGAGCTGGTGTTTTATGACATCACCGCCTCCAGTGACAGCCGGGTGGTCGATAAAAGCTGGGTCAGTCGCGTCGCGGAAGTAATTGATATCCCCTTTTGCGTCGCCGGTGGGATTAAATCCGAAGCCGATGCCCAGCAAATCTTGGAATTCGGCGCGGATAAGATATCCATTAACTCACCGGCCTTGGCCGATCCGAATTTGATCACACGGCTGGCCAATAAGTTTGGCGTGCAGTGCGTGGTGGTCGGGATTGATTCCTTCTTCGATGAAGCGACCGGGAAATATCACGTCTATCAATTTACCGGCGATGAAAGCCGCACTCAGGCTACGCCTTGGCAAACGGCCGCGTGGGTTGAAGAAGTCCAACAGCGAGGCGCAGGCGAAATCGTACTCAATATGATGAACCGCGATGGCGTGCGCCAAGGCTATGACTTAACCCAACTCAAAATGGTAAGAGAGCGCTGTCAGGTACCCCTGATTGCCTCCGGCGGTGCCGGTGAAATTTCGCATTTCGCCGACGCCTTTTTACAAGCGAATGTCGATGGCGCACTGGCCGCCTCGGTGTTTCACAAGCAAATCATCGCAATAAGCGAATTAAAACAAGTACTAAAGCAACAAGGGATCGAGGTAAGAGTATGACGGCGACGTGGGTAGAACGTATCGATTGGGAGAAAAACGCCGGCTTGGTGCCTGCGATTATCCAACACAGCGATAGCGGCCAAGTATTGATGCTGGGCTACATGAATGCCGATGCACTGAACGCGACGCTCGAAACCGGTCGCGTCACCTTTTGGTCACGCAGTAAATCACGCCTTTGGGTAAAAGGCGAAAGCTCCGGCCATGTATTAAGCCTTGAGCACATTGCACTCGATTGCGATCAAGACACCTTGTTGGTCACGGCGACACCACACGGGCCCACCTGTCACCTCGGCACGACCACCTGCTTTGACAGTGACAATAAACCGCCACACACGGGGCCCGGCTTTTTATCGAGCCTAGAGCAAGTGCTTGCCAGCCGCAAAGATGCCGCGCCTGATGACTCTTACACCGCAAGCTTATTTGCCAAAGGCACCAAGCGTATCGCGCAAAAAGTGGGGGAAGAAGGGGTCGAAGTCGCCCTCGCTGCCACGGCAGGCGATAAAGCCGAGCTATTAAACGAAAGCGCCGATTTGCTCTATCACCTGTTGGTATTGCTGCAAGACCAAGAGCTTAGCCTCCATCAAGTGACCGAAGTCCTCGCCTCTCGCCATCAAGGCTAACGCCCACGCACGCGTTAGCGTAAACATGGTCCCTCCAGCGCCGCCCACATGCGGCGCTTTTTAAGTTGTAGTCGGTCGCTTAAAACGGCGCTGTTTCCTAAATGATTGAACTTGCCACTCTAGCGGCGATCAGACCATCAAAGCCTCAAGATCGGTCACAGGGGAAAGGCATTAAACCGGTCATTCCACCGCACAGCAATGCGGGTTACTGGGGGCGCAATGCAGCCGTCAACGCCTTGAAATCCGCTGACTTGGAAGACTAGAAACGAGAAGCGGGTTACCACCAACGATCTCTGTCAGAAACAGGGATGTCTCAATACAAAAAGTTACTCAGCCCTCAGCTGACACTACGTAATTACGATGCACAAGTTGGCGAAGCATTGGCCAACATGAAAGTGATGAACAAAGTCAATCAACTCGATATGCCTGTTAGTTGCCAAGTTGACTGATGGGAACAACCTCACTCTTATCAGTGAGTTAGGTGACTAACTTGAACAACAACGCCTAGTCAAACCGATCTTTTGGGTCAAAAAGCGCTCGCGGTCTAGCCCAATCATGGCTTAAATGCTGACATTTAAGGAAAATGTTATATAACATTTTTAGCTCGCAGTATTATGTAAATTACATGTTTATTTATTCAATGTTCGGGTATTGTTGGTCGAAAAGTTTTGGTTTGGAAATGTTCGAGATTGTTGATTAATGTAATGTACTAAACATAGAGAAATATAACCTCACAAAAAATAATAAACTTGTTACCAGGAGCTATTGACCTTTCTATCTAGATTTTATAACACTTTGTAGGAAGTTTATACAAAGACGAGATTTTGACGTGTAGCTAGCCTATATGAAAATCCGATAACGCAGTAGAAATGAACACAAAAAATCAACAGCTCCTAGATATAGAAATAAAATATAAAGGAAGGCTATTCTACGAGGAAAAGGAAACCCCTCTTACTATTATTAGCTTTTGTAACATCTTATTCTGCTAACGCTGAAAATGATGATTTACTTTGGCCTGCCACTAACTTTAGTAGTTATGTTTTTAGTGACTTCAACTCCGGTTCCGGCAACAGTCAGCGCGGACTAGCAGTTGGGTGAAATCTCGGAATAGGTGGATATTCTATTCGTGCTGGCTTGCCCCCAGACTATGGGCTTTATTCTCTCAGTGTCTATTTCTGGATTGATAGAAATCGTTAATCAGTTATTCAAATTAATATGTTAAGGAAAAATGCTTCTATCT
>NZ_MUFM01000003.1:0-165649 GCF_001996125.1 Salinivibrio sp. PR932
CCCAAGAGGTTTTGGGTTGGACTTAAAATAAGCCAGTTGATTGTGGCGAGAACAAACAGCTTTCTAGATTACAAAATTTTGCTTGGCGACCATAGCGCTTTGGACCCACCTGACTCCATGCCGAACTCAGTAGTGAAACGAAGCAGCGCCGATGGTAGTGTGGGGTCTCCCCATGTGAGAGTAGGACATCGCCAGGCTCTCATTGCTTATCTTGTTGATAGCTCGATGCTGTTGATATCTGCGATGCTCATGTATTGGCATACACTGCGCGTCTCGATTCAACATCCTCATCGCATCAAACAAGATAATCTAATTAGAGCTTAATGTTGGGCTTTAGTTAGCAAAAATTTAAGCATCAAAGCGGATATGCGTAAGACTTTGATGAGAAAACATCAAGCCCTGACCTGACGGTCGGGGCTTTTTTGTATCTGTCGCTTGGGTGATTGCTGGTTAAGTAGAAGAATGGGATTGAGGTTGCCAGTGTAAGCAAAAATCCCAGAAGCGGGTGAGTAAACCTGACTGGTATTTATCTTTGTGACGCACGAGCCAATAGCGCCGGGATAATAGCAGAGGGAGTTCGAGGGCAACGACTCGACCGTCGGCAATGGCGTGTTGCGCGGAGAGCTTAGATAGATATGCCAAGCCTAACCCGGCACTCGCTGCGTTTAAAATCGCTTCTGTGGTATTAAGCTCGAAAGAAAGGTGCCAGCGCTCGAAGCGAGGAGCAAGGCGTGAGAGAAAGTGCTCGCGTGTGCCTGAGCCAGATTCGCGGATCAGCCAAGTTTGATTGTCTAGATCCCCAACACTTAACGGCGCTTGACTGACAAGTGGGTGATCAGGGTGACACACCACTGCCATCTGATCACTTAGCCAAGGCGTTTGCAGTAAATCAGGATGTTGGATTTCACCTTCTATTAATCCGATATCCAGCTCGAAATGTTGCAGACGAGCGATGATCTCTTGGCTGTTTGCAATCACTAATGTTTGTTGTTGATGCGCGGTTGCATGACGAAAATCGCCGATCAGTGCCGGCAAAAGCTGGTTGCCCACCGTATCGCTTCCCCCTAAACGTAGGCAGCCAATCAACTGGCTGTCGTCTTTCAGTGCTGCGCTAATCTCATCGCTACGGGTCAGCAATTCATCTGCTTTAGGGATCAGCGCAGCACCTTGGTCATTAAGGTGGAGTCGGTTGCCGCGTCGATCAAACAAGGGGTAACCGAGCTGACTTTCTAACTCGGCAAGCGCCATGCTGACCGCTGGTTTACTGAGAAACAGTTTCTTGGCGGCGGCGGTGATCGTGCCCTCTTGCACGATAGTTAAAAACACTCGCAATTGAGGAAGTGAAAGCGCCATTACGACCTAGCGATTAAGGGTTTGAGCCACTATAAGGCCGCGGACTCTCAATGACAACGTTAACGACGGTCGGTAATCCAATGTTGGATTTCTTGTTGGGCCTGTTTTAAGGGTTGGTAGTACGGCGATTGTCTGTCCGTATGCTGGAGAACGAAATCGAGACTACGTACCACATTCCGCCAACGTGGCGTTTTGGGAACCGTTTCAAGGTGCAGGTATTTATCCAAGGTTCTTGTTTGCAGGCTACCTTTGTCGGAATAGACGCGCCATAGACCACTTTGCTCGGCCAAACCAACTTTATCACCGCCCCATGCCTCTAACGCGAGGTTCATCGCGATGACTAAGCTGTGATGTAAGCTGTCTGACTGCATTGCAGGCGTGTGCTCACTGGGTGAGGGAGATGATGTTGAAAAGCACGTCGCTTTTAAGCGGTGTTGCAGGTGCGATAAGGCCGTGGCAAGCCGTCCGATTTCATCTTGGCGTTGCCGATGCGTCACTGGATAGTCAAGCTCACCGGCTGCAAATTGTTCGGCGCACCAAGTCAGTTGCAACATAGGGAGAGCAAGACGATGGGAGAGCCAGTGCCCAATAAATAGCAGTAATACAATCAGGACTATCACCAAGGCCACACTGATTGAATACAGTCGATAAAGCGGCTGATACGCGCTTTGCTTGGGGGTGCAAGTTATCAGTGCCCAAGATGTGTTGCCGATGCTGACGGGACGATAAGCGGTCAGTTGTGGCATCAATGCATAGTCGCTGGGTGACAATACTCCTTGTTGACCCTCCAAGCTTTTTATAATTGCCGCTTGGGGAGGGGAAACAGCGAGTTTGGCATGACTTGAGCGGGGTACCCAGCCACTGAGTAAGGACTGATGCGATTGATCAATAAGCCATAAGGCTGAGTGAGGGCGTTGAAGCTGGCGAAGCATGGCGGATAAGTTATCCGTCGTGGTACTTACGGCAAGGATACTTTGGATCTGACCGCTTTTCAGTATCGGGGCGAGATACCATGCTTGCATGGTGCGTGAGCCTTGGGGAGCAAAGTGAGTGCGTACCCACTTAGGGCGCCGCTTAGGCGGGGCATCTAATAATTGGGTGACAGCTTGGCGTAGTCTGGTATCCGCGAGCAACTGTGGCGTGGCTTTGACGGCAAAAACGAGGTGTTGGTTTCGGTCAAACATCGCCACATTATTGAACTCATACCTTGCCATCCATGATTGGTATTGACGGTTAAACTGTCGATAAAGGCGATGATAGTTCTGGTTGTTGGTATTGAGGTGTGTTCCTGCGTTTTGCTGCAGGATTTGCATGAGCTGTCGGTGCGCTTGGGACGTGTCTTCACCTAATTGGGCGAACGCATTCGGAAAGCCATAGAAGCGCCCACCACTACTGATCGCCAAGTCGGAGTCTGCAAGGTTAACAACGGCACGCACCTGATCATGAAAATATTCTTTGATGGTGAAGTAGTAGCGATCTCGTTCGTTCTCCAGCTGTTGGTGGGCTTGGGTGATCAACAGCTGTGACTGACTCCATGTAAAGTAACCGGTCAGAATTATCACAGGAATAATGCTAAGGCTAAAAAACCACCACATAAAGCGGCGTTGAAGACGCGTCGAGTAACCCATATCCATTTGCACGCTGTGAGTACCTCTCCCTGATCACGCGGGCTTGAATCACAAGCGGCTGCCAAAAGGCAGCCGCGAGAGAGTAAACGCTAACACGTCCGATGAGCTAAAACTGTGACCTGCTGTCAGGTATCAAGCCTTAAAACTGTGTTAGTGCGCTGATTGATGGTGTTATCAGCAACTAGCGCGCTTTTTGCGCATGATAAACTGCGAATCGACGTGTTTTCGCGAGGGTATCGCACTGACCAAACCCTTTTTCAATAAGCGGTGGGTAACGTAAGAAGCTATTGGCGACGATCACCAGTTGGCCGCGACGGCGCAGATAGCGAGGGGCGCTTTCCAGTAACGACTCGGTGGCGTGATAATGTGTCTCTAGCCCTTCATGGAATGGGGGATTGCTGATAATGGCATCAAACTGCTGTCCACTGACGGCACTTAGCATATCTGAAACCAACACAGAACCTTTGAGTCCATTGGCCTCAAGGGTCGCTTGTGTCGAGGCAACGGCTAAGTGATTCACATCGACAAACGTCAGTGCGAGCTTGGTGTTGCTCGCCAGCAATGCGGTGCCAATGACACCAGCGCCACAACCGACGTCAATTACATCCCCTTCCATAGCGGGGAGGTTTTTCAGCAGTAAAGCGGTCCCGTCATCCAAACTTTTTTGGCTAAATACGCCGGGGAGTGCTCGGATCGTGAGGGCCATCTCTGCGATTTGCAACGGGTAATCATTAAACCATGCCGCTAACTCAAACTGAGGCGCTGGGGACGTGCACTCGCCGTAATACAGGCTGCACCGGCGCGCAGAGTCTTGTTTGGTGACGTGGCCATAAGGCGCAAAACGTTTTTCGATGCTTTTGACGCCACTACGGTTTTCACCCACCACTATCCAGTCGACGTTGGCGCCGAGGCGATGGGTGAGCATCGCGAGAAGAAAGTCAGCTTCTGCTTTCGATTTGGGCCAATAAAAGAGCACAAGGTCCACCGGCTGCTCATCATTATACTCAGCACCTGCGTGCACAGTGACACCCGTATCGGCCATGCGCGTTGCATAGCCGTGATGCGTGGTAAACACAGAGACACTTTTTGCATGTGCGAGGAGTTGCCGAGCAAAGTCATCTTCCAGCTCACCTGCCAATAGAACATGTTTGTTTTCAAATAGCGTCAGGTGGCGCTGCGCAATTTCACTCGGGGCCGTTAAACTCATGATCGTTCTCTTTACGTGATTCAGACGTGACAATCGACGCGCTTAGGTGCGCGCTGGGGAGCGGATTGTCCCACAAAGCGCGCACTAGGCCAACCTATGCCAAGTTAGGCATTGTCTTGGCGGTCGAGGAAACGCTCGAACTCAATTTCATACATGCGAAAGAGGACGAGGGTGAGCGAGAAGATGATGGGGCCATAAATCAGTCCCATCAATCCAAATAGGTGCAGGCCGCCAAGCAAAGAGAAGAAGATGAGCAAGGTATTCATCCCCGAGTTCCCCTGCATCAAAAACGGGCGTAGCAGGTTATCAATCGAGCCGACCACCACCACGCTCCATATCAATAGCCCTAGCGCCCATTGCCATTCGCCCGTGATGGCTAAATACACCACTGTCGGCAGCCAGATAAGTGCTGTGCCCACCACGGGAATAAAGGAAGCGAAAGCCATCATGGTTCCCCAGAATAGGGCGGGCAGTCCCACGGCCCACATGGCTAAGCCACCGGCTGCGCCTTGGGCGAGTGCGGTGAGAAATGAGCCTAACACGGCAGATTTGGCGACTTTCTCGACTTCATCGAGCAGTTGGTCTTCTTGGCTGCGAGAAAGTGGGATCACATGACGCAGAGTTTGAATGATGCTTTCGTGATCTCGGAGTAAAAAGAAGAGCACAAACAGCATCAGCATAAAATTGATAAAAAAGTTGGTCACATCGCCCAGTACTTTGGAGCTGAACTCTAACATTTGCCCACTGAATGATGACATCCAAGCAGCGAGTTTCTTCACCGTTTCTTGCGGGTCTATCAAATCAAACGGAAGCCATTGATTGAAAAAGTGGAGCGCACCCTGAACTTGTGGGTTATTCATCAGGGATTTTGCGCCACCATTATTCAACCAGTCATAACTTTGAGTAAAAAAGCTAACACCTTGTTGGATGATGGCCGCGGCGACTAAGGTCAGCGGGATAATGATAATAAAGGTTAGCAGCACACAGGACAGCACCGCGGCAGTATTCGGGCGATCGCCCAAGCGTTGCTCGATACGGTTATGCACCGGAAAAAACAATAGCGAGACGATAAAGGCCAGCACAATGGCGCCAATATAGGGCTCAATAAGCAGATAACACGCGTAGGTGGCAACGATAAGCGCTGCAATCAGGGTCCAGTGTTTGGGCTCGACGCGAAATGACGGGCTCACAGGCGTATCCTTTTTTGCTGAATGTCGGTGGGCGATGCCCTCGATAAACTAAGGCGGATCGGTGATCCGCCGTATTTATGAGCACCTTACCATAGACAGATTAGTCTGCGTCAGCTAAAAAAATCGCCAACAGATCGTTTAAGAATAATTTTCCCTTTGGCGTGATTTGCCAGTGTGATCGGGTGTCTGTGATTAACCCTTGCTCAATTGCCTCTGCCATAGGCGCATCGAGTGTCGATAGCGGCAAGCCTGTCCGCTGGACAAACTCAGCTTTGGGACAAGCTTCCAATAAACGGAAGCGATTCATAAAGAACTCAAAGGCCAGCTCTGTGGGTTTGACCCATTGACTATCGGTCAGGTAGGCCTTTTCCGGGTCGAGGTAGCCGCGCGGATGCTTGACTTTGACTGTGCGCAACACCCGTGCTTGACCTTGATCTGGCAATGTCAGTTTTCCATGAGCCCCGCAGCCAATCCCTAAATAGTCGCCAAATCGCCAGTAGTTGAGATTGTGCTGGCATTGCTTGTTCTCAAGGCTGTAGGCCGAGGTTTCATACTGCACATAGCCGGCGTCTGTGAGCAATTGATGGCCTTTGTCAAAAATATCCCAAAGGGTATCTTCTTCTGGCAGCGTAGGCGGTTTGGAGTAAAACTGGGTGTTAGGCTCGATGGTTAACTGATACCAAGACAAATGCGGTGGATTCAGTGCAATGGCCTTTTCAAGATCCGCCAGCGCTTCTTGCTCCGATTGATTGGGTAAGCCGTGCATCAAATCGAGATTGAAGCTATCCAATCCGGCTTGGTGTGCGAGCTGAGCCGCACGTTCGGCCTCTCCCGGACCATGAATACGCCCTAAGCGCTCGAGTTTATCGGCGGAAAAGCTTTGTACACCAATAGAGATTCGATTGACGCCCGCTTGACGGTAGCCAATGAACTTATCGGCTTCCACCGTGCCGGGGTTCGCTTCCATGGTCACTTCCATGTTTGCGCTTGGCATTAGGCGTGCTTTGATGCCATCCAGCAAGCGCTGAATTTCGGGGGCCGACATCAAGCTTGGCGTGCCACCACCAATAAAAATCGAATGCAGTGGTCGCTCAGCGACAGAAGGATAAGCGGCCAAGTCGGTATCAAGGTCATCGAGCAATGCACTGATATAGTCCGACTCTGGGATCACCCCTTTTTGCGCATGAGAGTTAAAGTCGCAGTATGGGCATTTTTGTACACACCACGGGATGTGTACGTACAAACTCAGAGGGATCATGCTTACTGGGCCGCTTTTAACGCATTGAATAAGTGGTTGAGCGCTTGGCCGCGATGGGAGCGCTGTTTTTTCTCTGATGCGGGCATCTCTGCGGCGGCGCACTGTTGGTCATGGGGTAAGAACACAGGATCATAACCAAAGCCATTGTCACCCTGAGGGGTGTGGGCAATTTTGCCTTCCCACACACCATGGCACACCAGAGGAGTAGGGTCATTGGCATGACGCATATATACGAGCACACAGTGAAAACGTGCGGTACGCTGCGCATCCGGTACGTCTTGCATCGCGTCTAGCAGTTTGACGACATTGTCGCTATCGCTCGCTTGTTCACCTGCATAACGGGCAGAGTAGACTCCAGGCGCGCCGTTGAGGTAATCAACTTCTAGACCTGAGTCGTCTGCGATGGCAGGCAGGCCAGTAATTTTTGCCGCATGACGGGCTTTGATAATGGCATTTTCAATGAACGTGGTTCCAGTCTCATCGGCATCCTTGACGGCAAAATCGCTCTGAGGCAAGACCTCAAAACCGAACTCGCAGAGTAAGCCAGCCATTTCTTTTACTTTTCCAGCATTGCCGGTGGCGAGTACAACTTTGTTCATGAATAGTACCTATTTGCTTAAAGCCCGATTAAGGGGTATCAACGTAAAATTTGTAGCGATAGTCCAAGGTGGCGGATCGGTTGCCTTGGGCGTTTAATTCGATATGAAACTGATACGTTTCTTCATCGTCAGCCGCAAAGGTCGCGATGTAGTAAATCGCCTCACCTTCACGTATTTCCTTGAAGTCTAGCTCACGGCTATTGCCAACGAGGTTTTTCACGCTTCCTGTCAAGGTCGCACTGACCGCCGGTTTGCCGAGCTGCATTTTATCAAGCACGGCGATATTCACTAGTCCGCGGTAGCCACTTCGCGTGATGTCGTACTGTTTTGCGATCTCAGGGGTTAAAAAGGTGGTCGAGATCGTGTTGTAGTGCACTTCGAGCTCACCCACCTCTTTGTATTGCCCTGACCACGCTGACAGCGAGAATAGACTCAGAAAACTGACCAGCATTACCGTAAATGTACGCATAATTCTTCCTTGTTGTCGTGCGAGTCGCCTCGCCTGAATACGGATAATTGACGATGAGTGATCAGTGGGGAAGATACGGGGTTAGCCAATCAGGAAGCTGTTGGGGGGCTTCAATCTGCACTTGCTTGTGTCGATTTGTTAACCCGTGGGTCACTGTCACATTGCTTTTTGCGATCTTACACTGCTTGGCAAGCCATCGGCATAAATGGGCATTGGCTTTGCCATCCGTGGGTGGTGCTGTGATGGCGATCTTAAGCGCATCGCCATGTTGGCCCAGACACTGGTCTCGGCTTGCTTTGGGTTGTACGTACAGACGCAATGTGATTGCGCCTGTCTCAGTATCAACACGGACGGGCATTACAGCGCGTACCACACTGGGCCGAGAAAATCGCCAATCAGCATATTGATAAACTGTAACGCAATAAACACCACCAAGATGCTTAAATCGAGCCCGCCAATCGGTGGGATCACGCGACGTACCGGCGCACATACGGGCTCAGTCAGTTGGTGGAACACGTATTCAACCGGATTATTCCCTTGGCTGACCCAGCTAAGAATGGCGCGCAGAATCAGCACCCAGAACAGCAGTTTCCCAGCGGCTTTTAGGAGTGCGATGGCGGAGAAAATAAACATGCCACCACTTAGCGTCAATGGATTACCCGCCACCAAATCGAGCACGGCAAACTTCGCGACCATTAACAGGTAGCCAAAAAGCACGGTAGCGAGATCTAAGCTGCCCAGTGATGGGATCAGACGGCGTAGCGGTCCGACAACAGGCTGGGTTGCTTTCACCACAAACTGGGAGAAAGGATTATAGAAGTCGGCACGGGCTAATTGTAGCCAAACGCGCAACAGCACCACCATGATGTAAAGATCAAACGCGGTGTTGATCAGAAAGGTCATTGCATTCATATCGTCGCCTTAGTGATTAAAATTCTTTTTCCATTTGTTCGGCACGGCTAACTGCCGCTTGCATGGCTTGCGCGACAATATCACCGATCCGGTTTTCGTCAAACACACGCAATGCTTCAGCGGTTGTGCCTCCTTTGGAGGTCACCTGTTCGCGTAGAGTGCCTAATCCGATATCTGGGTTGGCTACCACCATTTGCGCAGCGCCAAGCGCCGCTTGTTGCACCAAACGACGTGCGGTGTGGTCGTCAAAGCCTTGCTGCATCGCTTCTTGATGCATGGCTTCCATAAATCGGAAGAAATACGCGGGTGCGCTGCCGGCTGCCGCAATCACGCCATTGATGTCAGATTCTTGGTTGACCCAGCAGATCTCACCGACAGCTTGCATGAGTGCGCCCGCATAATCACGATCCTCATCCGACACGGTAGGGACGGCGTAAAGGCCACTCATCCCTTGTCCGACTAAAGAGGGAGTATTGGGCATCACGCGAACGAGGTTGAGTGTTGTGCCTGCCATCGCCATCAGGCGATCGGCATGGATCCCTGCTGCGATCGAAATCACTAATTTGTTTTGCCAATCGACGTCGGTCAGCGAGGCGAGCACTTGCGCCATCAGCTGTGGCTTGACCGCCAATACCACCACCTCTGCCCCTTGGCATGCGGCAAGATTATCGGCGGTGGTCTGAATACCCCATTCGGCCTGCAAGCCGCTATTCGGCGAGGCACTTGGTGACGCCGCCGTAATCGCTGAGGCTGGATAGCCCGATTGAATTAAGCCCGCGATAATGGAGCGAGCCATGTTCCCTGCGCCAATAAAAGTCAGTGCGCGATGTTCCATGAATGACGTTCCTATTGTTGGTGGTACCTGATGCTGATAACCAGCACGTCACGTGTCGTTCTATTTTCTTTTTCCCGCAGTGCGTTAGCGTTTTTCTCGTGCCCCAAATACCGCTGTCCCAATTCGTACCATGGTGCTTCCGGATGCAATCGCTGCTTCCATGTCGCCGCTCATCCCCATTGATAGCGTATCGACGCTCTCGTATTTCGCTTTTAATGCTGAAAACATGTCAGCCAAAGGGGTGAAGGCGGCACATTGTTGGATATAGTCGGTTTCAGGTTGAGGAATCGACATCAAACCCCGTACGGTGAGATTCGGTAACTGAGCGATTGCCTCAATCAGCGCTTCGGCCTCCTCAAAAGCGACCCCTGACTTTGACGTTTCCCCGCTGCTATTCACTTGCACCAATACATTCAGGGCGGGTAAATGTGCGGGACGTTGCTCACTCAAACGTTTGGCGACTTTTAAGCGATCCACAGAATGTACCCAATCAAAGTGCTCGGCAATTTGACGCGTTTTGTTGGACTGAATGGGGCCAATAAAGTGCCATTCCAATGCGGAATGTGCGGCATGCTGAGCAAAATGCTGCACTTTTTCCACGCCTTCTTGTACGTAGTTTTCACCAAACGCGTGTTGTCCTGCCGCCAACGCTTCTGCGATGGCTTCGATGGGCTTGGTTTTACTCACCGCAAGCAATTGCACCGAACCTTCGGGTCGGCCGCATTTTTGCGTCGCGTGGTCTATGTGTTCCATGACCTGTTCAATGTTTTTCTTGATACTACACATACTTGATTCTGCGAGGAAAATGAATGGATATCACTGAGCTATTGGCCTTTAGTGTAAAACATAATGCGTCAGATCTACATCTTTCCGCGGGAGTGGCGCCTATGGTGCGGGTAGATGGCGATGTGCGCAAGTTGAGTTTGCCAGCGTTGAGCCATCAAGAGGTCAATCAATTGGTCCTGGATGTTATGAATGATAACCAGCAGCGTGAATTTCAAGCGCAGTTGGAAGTGGATTTTTCATTTCATATGCAGTCTGTGGGACGCTTTCGGGTTAATGCATTTCATCAGCAACACGGCTGCGCGGCGGTATTTCGGGTGATCCCCGAGACAGTCCCCAGTTTGGCGGACCTCCATGCACCAGAGATTTTTGCGGATTTTGCTCGGCTCTCAAACGGATTAGTGTTGGTCACCGGCCCGACGGGCTCGGGGAAATCCACCACGCTGGCGGCCATGGTTGATCATATTAATCGCCATGCGCCCAAACATATTCTTACCATTGAAGATCCGATTGAGTTTATTCATCACCCGCAACAAAGTTTGATTAATCAGCGTGAAGTGAAGCGCGATACTTTATCGTTTCAGCAAGCGCTGCGTTCGGCGTTGCGTGAGGATCCGGATGTGATTTTGGTGGGAGAGCTGCGTGATCTCGATACCATTAGCTTGGCGTTAACGGCGGCGGAAACCGGACACCTGGTATTCGGCACCTTGCATACGTCAAGCGCAGCGAAAACAGTCGACCGTATTATTGATGTCTTTCCCGGCAGTGATAAGCCGCTGGTCCGCTCGATGCTTTCGGCCTCACTGCGGGCGGTCGTGTCTCAGCAACTGATAAAAACAGCGCAAGGTGGGCGCGTGGCCGCCCATGAAATCATGATCGCAAGCCCAGCGATTCGTAACCTCATCCGTGAGGATAAGGTGGCGCAAATGGTGTCGATGATTCAAACCGGCTCCAATCAAGGGATGCAAACCATGGAGCAAGCACTGGCCGATTTAGTCGGGCAAGGGACGATCGCGCCTGAACAACGCGATCGCGTATTACGTGCGCTTTAGGAGGAAGCATGAAACTCAGTAGTGTGCTGGTGGCGATGCAAGAACACACCGCCTCGGATGCGTATATTTCTGTGGATGCGCCTGTGATGTTACGGGTGGATGGACGCTTAAAACCTCTGTCTTCGCCGTTGTCGTTGGCGGCAATCAACGTCATGTTGAACAGTGCGATGAACGAGGAACAAAAGCAGCAATTTATTACCACGCGAGAAGCGAACTTTGCGGTAAAACGCAGTGTTGGGCGTTTTCGGATCAGTGCTTACTGGCAGCGCGATATGCCCAGCATGGTGATCCGTCGGATAGAAACCGAGATTCCGCGTTTGTCATCGTTAGGCACCCCAGTGGTGCTCGAAGAGCTTGCGATGCAAAAGCGAGGCTTGGTGCTAGTGGTTGGGGCGACGGGGTCGGGTAAGTCGACAACCATGGCTGCGATGATGGGGTTTCGTAATCATTATGGCCAAGGCCATATCCTAACGGTTGAGGATCCAATCGAATTTGTTCATGAGCATCAGCAATGCATTGTCAGTCAACGCGAAATTGGTATTGATACCCAAGATTATCAAACAGCGCTAAAAAATGCGCTCAGGCAAGCACCAGATATGGTGGTGATTGGTGAAATACGCACACCAGAAACCATGAACTTCGCGCTTCAGTTTGCGGAAACGGGCCATCTTTGCTTGGCCACTTTACATGCGAATAACGCTTACCAAGCACTAGAGCGAGCATTACACTTGATGCCTAAAGCACAGCGAGAGACCTTTTTATTTGATTTATCGATGAACTTAAAAGGTGTCATCGCTCAACAGTTGGTACCGGGCGTGAATGGAGTTGGGCGGCATGGTGCCTTTGAACTATTGATTAATAACGCGCATGTGGCAGAGCTGATCCGTAATGGTGAACTGCACGCGTTGAAAAAAGCCATGTTGAGCGGGGAGCATTTTGGTATGCAGACCTTTGATCAATCACTGTATGCGCTTTATGTGCAAGGGAGTATCAGTGAGGATGAGGCGCTGCGGCATGCTGACTCGGCCAATGAATTGAAGTTGATGATCAAAACCGGTGCCAAGCACAGTGCGCCGGGCTGCGCACTGGATCATGTACGAATTGAAAGAGCGGGTTCTCAGGATTAATCGGCGTATTGGCGTTCAAACCAACTTTCGATAATCACCACCGCAGATTGTGCATCGACCGCGCCTTTTTGCAGTGCCTTATAGCCACCACGTTCGAACAATGCCGCACGGGCCTCCCGAGTGGAAAGACGTTCGTCGTGCAGTTCGACAGGATAACCGAAACGTCCATGCAGACGGTTGGCAAACTTGCGGGCGCGCGGGGTAATGGTCTCAAGTGGTTCACCATTCAAGTCAAGTGGCAACCCGACCACCAAAACATCGGGTTGCCATTCTTTGAGTAATGACGCGATCTCTTCCCAATTGGGGATCCCATCGCGGGCTTTTAATGCACATAGAGGGCGTGCGGTTCCCGTTAACGATTGACCGATCGCAACGCCAATACTTTTGACGCCATAATCAAACCCAAGCACGGTGTGTGAAGTCATGCGTGTCCTATTTCTGAAGATAAATTCGCCGCCTTGATCCCCAGTTGATCGAGGGCTTTTTGCCAACGCTCACTAAGGGGGGTGTCAAAAATCACTTTGGGATCGGCTTCCAAGGTTAACCAGCTGTTTTCGGCTAACTCCAGCTCAAGTTGCCCGGGCTCCCATCCGGCATAGCCGAGCGCGACAATAAATTGGTCGGGCTGCTCATCGGTTCCCAAAATAGACAGTATGTCTTTGGAGGTAGTAACCGCAAGATCGTCAGACAGTGGGATGCTCGTGCCAAAGCTTCGATCTGCACGGTGGAGCACAAAGCCGCGATCTTCCGACACTGGGCCGCCAAACAGGACGGGTTGCGCTAGGCTATCTTTGGCTTGTGAGAGCGGAAGCTGCCGCTCAACCTCGATTTGGTCGAGCATTTTGCCCACCGAGATATTGATAGGCTGATTGATCATCAATCCCATCGCGCCGTCATCGTTATGCTCACACACGTAAATCACACCATGTTGAAAACGGCTATCGGTCATGCTTGGCATTGCGACTAAAAAATGATTTTTCAGATTCATATCGCCGTTCTCCCGTTGAGGCGCGTACTTTGAGTATGCGCTAAAAAACAAAGTTAGGTGAAAATAGGCGCATTAAATGCGCCCACTGACTTACCCTTGGCAACGTGTTGCAATGGCATCCATCAGCAAATCACCAATCGATATATCATACGCTGCATCAATTTCGCGGATGCAGGTGGGGCTGGTGACGTTGATTTCAGTCAGCTTGTCGCCAATGACATCAAGGCCGACAAAAATTAAGCCTTTCTCTTTAAGCGTTGGTGCAACCGCGCGCGCAATCTCCCAATCGGTCGGGGATAAGGGGCGTGCTTCACCACGTCCGCCAGCGGCAAGGTTACCACGTGTTTCGCCATCGGCAGGAATACGCGCCAAGCAGTACGGCACCGGCTCACCATCGACCACTAAGATACGTTTGTCGCCATTGCTGATATCAGGCACGAAGGTTTGCGCCATGCAAAAACGGTTGCCGTGCTCGGTCAGGGTTTCAATAATTACTGACAGGTTCGGATCGCCTTGTTTGACCCGAAAGATAGACGCGCCGCCCATGCCATCGAGCGGTTTTAAAATCACATCGCCATGTTCGGCCTGGAATGCTTTGATCTCGTCGGCACGACGGGTCACTAATGTGGTCGGAGTGTGTTCTGGGAACCACGCGGTATAAAGCTTTTCATTGCAATCGCGCAAGCTCTGCGGTTTGTTAACAATCAATACTCCCGCTTGCTCGGCACGCTCTAGCATATAGGTCGCATAAATATATTCGGTATCAAACGGGGGATCTTTACGCATCAAAATGGCATCAAACGCACTCAGTGGCTGTGTTTGAGTGTGGGTAATTTGATACCAATCGTTCGGATTGTCTTGTAGCGAGACTTGATGGGTTTTCGCGTACGGCGCGCCTTGCAACATCGACATATCATCCATGTTGATATAATGCACTTCCCAACCGCGTTTTTGTGCTGCCAACATCATGGCAAACGTGGAATCTTTTTTTACATTGATGGCCGAGATCGGATCCATCACAACACCAATTTTCATCTTGATTCTCCTGTTCGCCAACTAGCCCAAATCACCGAAACGAACCTGCAAAGCGGTAATGGCCGTCAGTGCGGCGGTTTCGGTCCGCAATACACGGGGGCCGAGTAAAATTTCTTTAAAGTCACAATCGCGCGTCATGGCGATTTCTTCATCGGACAATCCACCTTCGGGGCCTATCAATAAGCGTAGCTTCGATGGACGCTCTGGCAGCGTATTAATGGAATACGGGGCGCGAGGGTGTAGGTTGAGCTTCAGTCCGGCAAAGGCTTCTTGGCTCCACGCCTCCAACATCATCACAGGACGAACTTCTGGGACGCGATTACGGCCACTTTGTTCGCAGGCGCCAATGGCGATCTTTTGCCATTGTTGGCGTTTTTTCTCGAGTCGTTCTGCATTGAGCTTCACGCCGCACCGTGCTGATATCAGCGGAGTGATCACATTGACGCCCAGTTCGACCGACTTTTGAATGGTGAACTCCATTTTCTCGCCGCGCGAGATCACTTGTCCAAGCTCGAGGTCAAGTGGCGACTCCACACTGTGATCGTCTCGTGCACTGATGGTCACGGACACCTGTTTTTTAGTGACATCGCTTAAAGTGGCGGGAAACTGAGCGCCACTGCCATCAAAAAGCAGCACGGCTTGGCCCGGCTGCATGCGCAATACGCGACCAATATGATTGGCCGCATCGTCGGTGAGCGTCACATCGCCTTGTGATGGCAAAGGGTCTGGGTGATAAATTCGAGGAATACGCATAATGCTTGAGTTCCGTGATCAATAAGTTGCCAGTGTAACACGCTGTTCTGTGACTGGGAGGCTTGTGTTGATATGGGGACAGACACGAAAAAAACCAAGACGAGAAAAACGCGATTATAGTACCGCGGATACCGGCATCAGCGTTTGGTGACAGCGTTTACATCGGTAGCTCGCCTCACCGCGTCGCACTTTATTGTGGCGCCGTACGGTCAAGGCCACTTCCCCGCAATGGCACGCATAGGCAAACGTTTTGCCTTGAACGGCAGTAATATCGAGTTGATGGGTGGTGTTGGCCGGTGCCTGAAACACGGTTTCCATCAAGGTACGCCATTGTGAGCCGTGAGGCTTAACGCGTCCATACAATGCGAAGGTGACGAGGTGACAGACTTCATGCGGGATCACTTCCTCAAAAAACACATGAGGAGACTGTTGAAGCAGCACGGGATTAAAACGCAATCGCCATTGGGTCGGATGCGCTGTGCCGGCGGCACTTCCCCGCAGCGACAGGCTAGTGTCGGGATAAGTCAGTTGAATACCGAGCTGGTGGTTGGCGGTGTCAATGCACTCGCGTACCCGTTCAAAAACGGCATCAGCCAGTGGTTCAGAGACTGCGGGCATGGCAATCGTTACCTCACTCGAGTTAACGTCTTGGGGTCATGTAACATGCGTCATTTAACATGTGTCACAACACATGGGTGATTAAAAAAAGGGAAGCCGCTGCTTCCCTTCCTTTCTTTGCGCACAATGAGCGTTAGCCCAAGGTTAACCAAGTTTAGCAAATTCGCGCAATAGCTCGGCTTTGTCGGTTTTCTCCCAAGGGAAAATATCACGACCAAAGTGACCGTATGCGGCGGTTTGCTTATAAATCGGTTGTAGCAGATCTAGCATTTCCTGCAGACCGTATGGGCGCAAGTCGAAGTTTTCACGCACCGCCTTGATAATGACTTCAGGGGCCACTTTTTCGGTACCAAAGGTTTCGACCATGATAGAAGTCGGCTCGGCGACACCAATCGCGTAAGACAATTGGATTTCACAGCGGTCCGCCAGACCGGCAGCGACAATGTTTTTCGCCACATAGCGTGCCGCATAGGCGGCTGAGCGGTCAACTTTCGATGGATCTTTACCGGAGAATGCACCACCACCGTGACGGGCTGCACCGCCGTAGGTATCGACGATAATTTTACGGCCAGTAAGACCACAGTCGCCCATTGGGCCACCAATCACGAAACGACCGGTTGGGTTGATGAAGTATTTGGTTTCTTTGGTCAGCCATTCTGCGGGCAGAACTGGCTTGATAATCTCTTCCATCACCGCTTCACGCAGAGTTTCGGTAGAGACGCTGTCGCAATGCTGAGTAGAAAGTACAACTGCGTCGATGCCGACGATCTTGCCGTTGTCGTACGCAAAAGTGACCTGACTTTTAGCGTCTGGACGCAACCAATCTAGGGTGCCATCTTTACGCGCTTGCGCTTGGCGCTCGACCAAACGGTGCGAGTAAGTGATCGGGGCAGGCATAAGGACATTGGTTTCGTTGGTTGCGTAACCAAACATAATGCCTTGGTCGCCTGCGCCTTGATCTTTGGGATCGGCACGGTCAACACCTTGGTTAATATCTGGTGACTGCTTACCAATGGTGTTGAGAACCGCGCACGAGTTGGCATCAAAGCCCATGTCTGAGTGTACATAGCCAATGTCGCGAACCGTTTGGCGTGTCAGCTCTTCAATATCGACCCACGCTGAGGTGGTGATCTCGCCGCCGACCATTACCATGCCGGTTTTTACATAAGTTTCGCAGGCAACGCGCGCTCTTGGATCTTGCTCAAGAATTGCATCCAAAACGGCATCTGAAATTTGGTCTGCGATTTTATCTGGATGGCCTTCAGAGACAGACTCTGAAGTAAACAGGTGCTTAGCCATGTGACACTCTCATTGTTTATCAAGGATACCGACGATACGAGGCGAAATCGATCGCCGATCATCTCAGATGTTTTAACTTCTAGACGTCTATTCTATTCGTAATTGTGACAAACGCAAGCAAGTTGATGCATAGCGTCATGCATTTAGGTATAGCAAACGATTGCGCCATGAGGCGTTATTCGACGGCTGCAGGCATAACATCATCGGCCATCTGAGCCTCTGTCCACGCTTTGGGAGCGCGAGTGATAAACCGCTCCACCAGTGTATCTATGCGCAAAGGCAGCCTCCCTGAGGCGCTATATAATCGAATCGGTATCGCGGCTGACTGCCATTGTGGCAAACAGCGAATAATCTTGTCTGGGTGATGCGCCTGATACCCTTCAGCATTCCATGTAGGTAGTAGGCCCACACCTTGTCCGTTGGCAATGGCATCGATTTGAATCGCAACCATATCGCAGTTAAACCGGCTGGGAAGCGCGCTCAAATGATAGGGAGGCTGATGGGAATGAAACAGCGTGAGTCCACGTCGGCGGAGCGCAAATACATCCAGCCAAGCGTGATCATCCAACGCGGAGGGGTGTGAAAACGGACCATGTGCCTGCACATACGCGGGCGAGGCGTAAATGCCGTAGTGCCAGTGACCCAGTGTTTGGGTGCGACAGTTAGTGGGGACCATCACATCGTCGGCCCAGATAACAATATCAGCCGCTTGGATACGCTGTGCACTCAGCTCACTGGTTAAAGTGATGGACACTTTGGGATGCTCGGTTAAAAAATGATTCAGTAAAGGGCCAGCCCAGCCACGCATGAGCGCCGGATGGCAAATGACTTCAATTGGCCCTTTTAGCTCATTATTCAGACCGTGAATGGCTTCTTGGCTTTCCTCTGCCAGGGCCAAAATTTGCGAGCAATAGCGCGAAAAGGTTTCGCCGGCTTTAGTGAGTACCAAGCGATTTCCCTGCCGTTGGGTTAACGCTTGGCCAAGGTCACTTTCTAATTGTGCCAGTCGCCGACTAATGGTCGATTTGGGCTGGTGAAGTGCGTCAGCCGCTGCGGTCAAGCTTTGATGGCGGCAAAGGGCATCGAACGCACGGATAGCGGCAAGATCCTGCATACTTCCTTATCCTATTTTTCTTTTTTATCAGTAAGATGAAATAAACCCTTACTCGTCTCACGTTCGAAAACTGGAACAAGTTGTTCCAGTTTTAGGGCTGGGTTTCCTTACTCTAATATGAATAATTCTCACTAATCAAATGATAATTATTATCAAATAATGGAGTAAGATATGTCTAGTCGTCTTCGTCCCGTTGTGGTTGGGATGGTATTAGCGGGAATGCCGATAGCCTCACTTTCTGCCGCTGAGGCAGCCAACACGGAAACCATGGTGATCACCGCTTCTGGGTTTGAGCAAGTGACAGCCAAAGCACCTGCCAGTATCAGTGTGATCAGCCGAGATCAGTTAGAAGGGCGCTACTATCGTGATGTGACCGACGCATTAAAACGGGTACCGGGTGTGGTGGTGACTGGCGGTGGTGATACGACGGACATCAGTATTCGCGGCATGGCCTCAAAATACACCCTGATTTTGGTGGATGGTCGACGAACTTCAAGCCGTGAAACACGCCCTAACAGTGATGGCCCGGGTATTGAGCAGGGGTGGTTGCCACCGCTACAAGCGATTGAACGTATTGAGGTCATTCGTGGCCCTATGTCAACCCTGTATGGCTCGGATGCGATCGGGGGGGTTATCAACATTATTACGCGCCGTGGTGAACAAGATTGGCACGGTAACGTGCAGTTGAGTACGGTGATGCAAGAAAACCGCGCATCGGGCGATGAGCAAAGCGCTAACTTTTACCTATCAGGCATGTTAAGTGACAAAGTTGGATTGAAACTGACGGGTCAAAACACGCAGCGCCAAGAAGATGATATCCAGTACGGCTATGAAGATAAGTCATTACGCTCTTTATCCACCACTTTGACTTACGATCATAATGATTTGCACCGTTGGGAGCTTGACCTCGGCGTCAACGCACAAGATCGCCGTGGTCATGTCGGCCGCTCCGTACCGAGTGACGATAGCCTTTGTCGCGGCAGCTGTGAGAACAGTAATAATGAATATCGGCGTCAGTCGATAGCGGTCAGCCACAAAGGGAATTGGGACTGGGGATGGTCTGACAGCCACTTGCAATACGAACAGAGTCGGAATAAAAGCCGCGAAATGACCATCGAAAATACCGAATTTAAAACCAGCTTAGTGCGTGATTTCGAGGCACATACCCTGACGGTGGGTGGCTCTGTTGTCTATGCGAAGTTGGAAGATTTTACCTCCAACCAAGCGTCGACCAAGACCAGTATCGATAATACGCAATCAGCGATTTTTGTTGAGGACGAATGGCGCGTCTTGGAGCCGTTGAGTGTGACTTTAGGGCTTCGAGTCGATCACGATGAAAACTACGATTACCACGCCAGTCCTCGCCTGTATGGGGTTTATCAAGTTACTGATAAATGGATTGTAAAAGGTGGGGTGGCGACAGGCTTTAAGTCTCCGCAGCTTCGCGAAATTACGCCTAACTGGGCCCAGGTGAGCCGTGGCGGTAATATCTACGGTAACCCCGACCTTGACCCTGAAACATCCGTGAATACCGAGCTGAGCCTCAACTATCAAGGGGATAACGGCATCACGGGATCGATTGGTGTGTTCCACAATGACTTTAAAGACAAGATCACCCGTGTGACGTGCCCCGATACCGTATGTACTGCGGGACCAAACAAATGGGGCTCGGATCCAACTTATCGTGTCAATGTGGATGAAGCGGTTACCCAAGGGGTGGAAGCGAGTATTTTCGTGCCCATCGGTGATACCGTGGATGTAAGTGCCAGCTACACCTATACCGACTCGGAACAAAAAACCGGTGAGTATAAAGGGCAGCCACTCAATCAAATCCCGAAATCGCTAGCGCATGGTGAAGTGAACTGGCAAGCGACCGAAAAACTCAGCCCATGGGCGAGCGTGACTTACCGTGGTAAAGAAATGGATCCGGTAACAGGCCCATCATCGCGCAGCAATATCGAACCTGCGTATACCATGGTGGATGCCGGGGCGAACTACCAACTGACCGATGCCATTGAGTTGCAAGGGGCGATATACAATCTGCTGGATAAATCGCTGGACTATGACGACTACGGTTACATCAGCGATGAGCGTCGCTACTGGGTAGGGATGAATATCCACTTCTAAGGAGGCTCTTCCCTATATGACTCTTTTATCATCAGGATAGAGACAGCGATAACACTGCCGCGCCCGTTTTGGTCTATTGCCAAACGGGCGCTTTTGGATGGGGTAGGGTGATCAGTCGCGTGATTAGCCTCACATAAGACGTGCGTCTTTTACGTGCTTGAGATACACTGGGCGGCGTTGTCAAACGAGCACCGATGGACATGACACTAAGAGTCGCAATTAATGGATTTGGTCGCATAGGTCGCAGTGTATTGCGCGCCTTGTATGAAAGCGGCAAACAGGATCGCATCCAAGTGGTGGCGATCAATGAACTCGCGGAACCAGAAGCGATGGCCCACCTGCTGCAGTATGACTCCAGCCATGGGCGTTTCGGGTGGCCGGTGTCTTTCAATCAAGAACATCTGTTCGTTGCTACTGACAGCATTCGTCTCCTTCACTTATCCGAACTCCACCTTTTGCCTTGGCGCGACCTAGACGTTGATATTGTGCTCGATTGTACCGGTAAATTCGGCACGCGCGCCGATGGTGAGGCTCACATTGCCGCGGGGGCGAAAAAAGTACTGTTTTCCCATCCCGCCAGCCAAGATGTCGATCGTACGGTTATTTTTGGTGTGAATCACGAAGCACTGACCAGCGATGATCGTATCGTCTCAAACGGTTCTTGTACCACCAACTGCATTGTGCCCGTGATTAAAGCGCTTGACGAGCACTTTGGCATTGAGTCAGGCACCATTACCACGATTCACTCGTCGATGAATGATCAACAAGTGATCGATGCCTACCATACCGATCTGCGTCGCACACGTGCGGCAAGTCAGTCTATTATTCCGGTAGACACCAAATTACATGTCGGGATTGGTAGGATTTTTCCGAAATTTTCTGACAAGTTTGAGGCGATCTCGGTTCGAGTACCGACGATAAACGTGACAGCGATGGATTTAAGTGTCACTGTACGTACTAAAGTGAAAGTTAATGACGTAAATCAAGCTCTGCAAACCGCATCTCGATGTACATTAGACGGTATCCTGGATTATACCGAAGCGCCCTTGGTGTCGATTGACTTCAACCATGACTCACACAGCGCCATTGTCGATGGGTCACAAACGCGGGTGAGTAACCATCAGCTGATTAAAACGCTGGTTTGGTGTGACAACGAGTGGGGTTTTGCCAACCGAATGTTGGATACCACCCTTGCCATGGCAGCGACAACGCAGTAGCCAGCAAGTGGGGGTATCGCCCTGATTAAGTCAGTTTCAATTTGCAACCTTATAGAGAGGACCTTATGTCTGTAATTAAGATGACCGACTTGGATCTTGCCGGAAAGCGTGTCTTTATCCGTGCAGACCTCAACGTGCCAGTGAAAGATGGCAAAGTCACATCTGACGCGCGTATTTTGGCGTCACTACCAACCATCAAACACTGCCTGGCGGCAGGTGCGAAAGTGATGGTGACCTCTCACCTTGGCCGTCCTGAAGAAGGCCAGCCTGAAGACAAATTCTCGCTACAGCCTGTTGTGAACTACCTTGACGATGCATTGGATTGCAAGGTTAGCTTGGCCAAAGACTACCTGAATGGCCTTGAGCTGAATGCCGGTGAGCTGGTGGTTCTAGAAAACGTACGCTTTAACAAAGGCGAGAAAAAGAACGACGAAGCTTTATCAAAACAATACGCTGCTTTGTGTGATGTGTTTGTGATGGACGCATTTGGTACTGCACACCGTGCGCAAGCATCGACTCACGGCGTGGGTATGCATGCACCGATTGCCTGTGCAGGTCCACTTCTGGCGAACGAGCTAGATGCACTGGGTAAAGCGATGGATAACCCTGCGCGCCCAATGGTGGCGATTGTGGGTGGTTCAAAAGTATCGACCAAATTGACTGTGCTGAAATCTCTGTCAACCGTGGCGGATCAGCTCGTTGTCGGTGGCGGTATCGCCAACACCTTTATCGCTGCAGCCGGTCACAATGTAGGCAAGTCTCTGTACGAAGCAGACTTGGTCGAGACTGCAAAATCACTGATGGAAGAGTGTCATATTCCAGTGGCAACAGATGTGGCGTGTGCCAAAGCGTTTGATGAAAACGCAGACGCTGAGATCAAGCGTGTTGAAGACGTGCAAGACGATGACATGATCTTCGACCTAGGCCCAGAATCTACCCAAGCACTGGCTGACATTCTGAAAAATGCCAAAACTATCCTGTGGAATGGCCCTGTAGGCGTGTTTGAATTCAAGAACTTTGAAGCGGGCACTAAGGGTATTTCACAAGCGATTGCAGAGTCAGAAGGCTTCTCTGTCGCCGGTGGCGGTGACACCTTGGCTGCCATCGATAAGTTTGGCATCAAAGCTGACGTGTCATACATTTCCACAGGTGGCGGTGCGTTCCTCGAGTTTGTTGAGGGCAAACCACTACCAGCGGTAGAAATGCTAGAAGCACGTGCCAAAGACGCGTAATTGACGTGATAAAACGGGAGCGATGTCTCCCGTTTTCGCATTCGTTTGACTACAATAGGCCGAGTCGTAAACGATTGCACCATTTCTAGTTAAGGTGCTGTGGCACCTTCACGAAGTTTAAGCAAAGACAACCCGAGTTAATAGGACGAGAGCCATGTCTAAAGTTTTTGATTTTGTAAAACCTGGCGTTATCTGGGGCGATGACGTTCAGAAAGTATTTGAAGTCGCCAAAGAGAACAAATTTGCGCTGCCAGCAGTCAACGTGGTGAACACTGACTCTATCAACGCTGTGATGGAAGCCGCTGCGAAAGTAAAAGCACCGGTTGTTATCCAGTTCTCAAACGGTGGTGCTGGCTTCTTCCCAGGTAAAGGCCTGAAGCTAGACGGTCAAGAAGCTCAAATCAAAGGCGCAGTAGCGGGTGCAAAATATGTACACGCGATGGCTGAAGTCTATGGTGTGCCTGTGATCATGCACACTGACCACGCTGCGAAAAAATTGCTGCCATGGATTGATGGTCTGCTAGACGCTGGTGAAGCTTTCTACAAAGAACACGGTAAACCTTTGTTCTCTTCTCACATGATTGACTTGTCTGAAGAGTCACTGGAAGAGAACATGGAAATCTGTGCTGAGTACCTAGCGCGCATGGACAAAATGGGCATGACGCTGGAAATCGAACTGGGCATCACCGGTGGTGAAGAAGATGGCGTGGACAACAGCGATGTTGATACCGCCGATCTTTACACCAAGCCAGAAGAAGTTGCCTACGCGTACGAGAAACTGTCTGCAGTTAGCCACCGTTTCACCATCGCCGCTTCATTCGGTAACGTACACGGCGTGTACAAGCCAGGTAACGTGGTTCTAAAACCAACCATCCTGCGTGACTCTCAAGCTTACTGTGCAGAGAAATTTGGTCTAGCACCAAACGCGCTGAACTTTGTATTCCACGGTGGTTCTGGTTCTTCACAAGCAGAGATCGAAGAGTCTATCGGTTACGGTGTGATCAAAATGAACATCGATACCGATACCCAGTGGGCAACTTGGAACGGTATTCGTCAATACTACCAAGAGAACGAAGCCTATCTGCAAGGCCAAATCGGGAACCCGAAAGGCGACGACCAACCAAACAAAAAATTCTACGACCCACGCGTATGGCTACGTAAAGGTCAAGAATCTATGGTTGCCCGTTTGGAGCAAGCATTCTCTGACCTTAACGCGATTGACGTACTATAAGTATTGTCTCTCCGGTCATCAAAACCCGCCACTTGGCGGGTTTTTTTATATCTTCACTGGGAGCCTCAGTGAAGGTGTAGTCATAACTGTCTCAGTTTCGTTCTACAAAGCTAGACACAAGTGGGTCAAACCCTGCTAGCATAGCTTTATCATTGATGGTCCAAAAAGAGGGGCAAGGGAATGAGTGAAGAAAACGCGGTAGTAGAAGGTGCTAAGTTTGCGCAAACATGGTTTATCGACCATCAGGACCTATTGATCCAGTATGGCGTAAACATCTTGTCTGCGTTACTGATCCTAATTATCGGTAATCTGGTGGTGAAAGGCTTGGCCAATTCACTGGCTGCGGTGATGCGTAAGCGTCAAATGGATAACGCGGTGGTGGAGTTTATTCACGGCTTGGTGCGTTATCTGCTCTTTATCATTGTATTGATTGCCGCGCTCAGCCGGATTGGGGTACAAACCGCGTCTGTCATCGCGATTCTCGGTGCGGCAGGTTTGGCGGTGGGCTTGGCTTTGCAAGGGTCGTTAGCCAACTTTGCTGCTGGTGTCCTGATTGTCACCTTTAGGCCTTTTAAATCAGGCGATTACGTGGAGTTAGCCGGCGTTGCCGGTTCGGTCGAGTCGATTCAAATTTTCTCCACGGTACTGACCACGCCTGATAATAAGATGGTGGTGGTGCCTAATGGCTCGGTGATCAGTAGTCCAATCACCAACTATTCGAAACATGCGACGCGTCGTATTAATTACACCATTGGCGTGTCTTACAACGCGGATCTGAAAAAGACCAAAGCCATTTTAACGGAAGTGGTTACCAATCATCCTTTGGTATTGAAGGATCCCGCACCGACTATTGGTGTGATGACATTAGCGGACTCATCCGTGAACTTTGTGGTTCGTCCTTGGGTGAAAACCAGCGACTATTGGAGCGTGTATTATGAGCTGCTGCAGTCGATAAAAGAGTCCTTGGATGAACACAATATTGAGATCCCATTCCCGCAGATGAGCGTGCATATCAACCGAAGCGATGTGAGTGAATAACTTGTGCTTTGACGTTGGTCATCGAACGGCACCTACGAGGTGCCGTTTTCTTATCCTGCGACGAGGCGCGTGTACAAGCCTAATGCGAGTTTTATCGCGACAAAAAGCATCATACTGGCCATTAAGGTATCGAGCAGGCGGCGAATTGATGGGGTTGATAGCCAAGGAGATAATCGCGCCGCCCCTGCGGATAAACCATAAAACCATAAGCAAGAGCCGAGTAATGCGCCAACCGTAAAGGCTACACGCTCATCAAAGGCAAACTGTCCACCAATGGCACCTAGGACGACCACTGTATCCAAATAGACATGTGGATTGAGTAGCGTCACCGCTAGCGCGCCAATAATCACGGCACGTCGACCTCGGCTCATCGTGGGCGTGTAAACGTCATTTTCAGCAGGCTGGCGAGCACTTTGAATAAACTGCCATGCATACATACTTAAAAATGCGATACCGGCTAATGTAATGGTGTTGAGCAACACCGGATAGCTAGCCAGTAGTGCGCCTCCACCAAAAATGCCGCTTGAAATCAGTATGATATCGCATAAAAAGCAAATGGAAGCAGTGGTCATATGATGTTCACGGCTGATCCCTTGGTTAATCACGTAGGCATTCTGTGCGCCGATAGGAATAATCATGGTTAGGCTTAGCCCCAAGCCTTGGAGCGCCACAAAAAAACTACTCACAGTTTGATCCTTTTATCACGAGGTATGACTCCCACTTTAAGCAGGGATGGCTATTAAGTGAACTTAATTATATTTATGGTTAATTAGTTTAACTTATGGGGGTGTGAATGGACTATCGAGGCGTGGAAGCGTTAGACGCGGTGATCACCTTAGGGGGATTTGAGCGTGCCGCTGCGGCGTTGTTTATTACCCAATCGGCGGTCTCGCAGCGGATCAAACAACTGGAGCGACAAATTGCGCAACCTGTGATGGTTCGCGAGCAGCCACCTCGGCTAACACCGATTGGACAGCGTCTACTGGGTTTGTACCGGCGTGTTCAGCTTTTGGAGCAAGAGACATTGCCAGAGCTTGCTCCAGATGCGGATGGCTCCGTACTCTCGGTATCAATTGCCACCAATGCTGATAGTCTCGCGACATGGTTGCTACCGGCACTCGCCCCCTTGTTAGACGCGCAAGCGATTGATCTCAATTTGCTCGTTGAAGATGAGAGCCGCACCTTGAAACGGATGCGAAGTGGTGAGGCAATTGCAGCCATTAGCACAGACTCCACACCCATGCATGGATGTGATTGCCTGTATTTGGGTCGCATGGACTATAGCTGTGTGGCAACCCCTGCATTTTCACAGCGATATTTCTCCCAAGGGATTGATAGGGAGGCCTTAATGGCGGCACCCGCCGTCATTTTCGATGCGCATGATGATATGCATGCGGACTTTCTTGCGTCCCATTTTGCGATGCCTGCCGCAGGGTGGCGGCGTCACATTGTTCGTTCGTCTGAGGCCTTTGTCGCGATGGCGAGTAAAAGTATGGCGTATTGTTTAATCCCCCGTTTAATGGTGTTAAAGCAGCTCGAGGAGGGAACCTTGATTGATGTGATGCCGGGTAAAGTCGAGGCCCGCCATCTTTATTGGCACTATTGGGCAATGGAAAGTGGTGTGTTGTCGGAAATGACCCATGCTTGCCAACAAGCGGCACAGCGTGCATTAGTGCAATCTTAACCGGAAATTGACCAAATACAGGGAGCCTTTTGGCTCATCGAGAGTCTTACCTGAGTGTTAGTAAAATCGTGAATCCATTTAAGGAGACCGTATGCGTAAACTCAAAGCTATGGTGCTGTTGACCAGTGCACTGGTGATGGCACCTGCCGCCATGGCTAATATCGATTTTCCCCATCTTGAAATCACAGGGGTCGGTGAAGTGACAGCCAAGCCAGATATGGCGATGATCCATGTGGCCGTAGTGACAGAAAGAAAAAGCGCCAAAGCCGCCAAGCTCGCCTCGGATAAAGCGGTAGCTGAGTTTATTAACCGTTTGAATAAGCAAGGCGTTACGCGTGAACAAATAGAAAGTGCGCACATCAATTTGTCACCACGTTACCAGTATCCCAAAGATAAAGCTCCAGAATTAACGGGTTACCGCGCCGAGCGTCAAGTGACAGTGACCTTAAATGATCTCACTAATCTAAACGCGGTACTGGATGGTGCGTTAGGTGATGGCATAAACCGTATTAGCCATATTCAACTGACGAGCAGTGATTATGCCGCGTTAGAAGCGAAAGCCCGAGAGGCGGCGGTGAAAGATGCGCGAGAAAAAGCAGCCGCATTGGCCGAAAGTTTAGCGATGAAGTTAGATGGTGTATGGCAGATTCGCTATCGCTCAAGCTCGCCTCGCCCAGTCATGATGCAGGCTGAAATGCGCGGTGCTAAAGCGGATGTGGCGGCCAGTTATCAAGATGCGACGATGGAAGTGCGTGATCAAGTAGATATTATTTTTCGTCTTGACGATTAATCCTGCCTCTCTTCATTAATACAAAGGGCGCCGATGGGCGCCCTTATTGCGGCTAACTAAGCGGTGGTTACGCGGTGGGATTCACCGGCTTACCTTTTCCATCTTCTGCTTGGTCGCTTTGCGCTTGTTGGCGACGAGCAAGGCGTTGTTCCCAATAATCTGCATTCTTAATCCCTAATTTCACAGGATCAAACGTGTAGGTCTCAACCCCTTTCGCTTGTTGTTCTTCATAGTCTTTAAGCGCTTTGAGTGCCGGTTTACCAATAAAGAAAATAATGATAATACCGACAATGTTGAGCCATGCCATCAGACCGACACCGGCATCACCAAATGCCCACGCAAGGTTCGCGCTACGTACACACCCGTAGAATACCGCTGACATCAGCACGATTTTAAGCGCAAACATCATACCGGGCACTTTGAAAGTGCGGCGCAAGTATGCAACGTTGGTTTCGGCAATATAGTAGTACGCCAAGATAGTTGTGAATGCGAAGAAGAACAGCGCAAAGGCAATAAAGGGTTTACCTAGGCCCGGCATTGCTTGCTCGATAGCCAGCTGCGTAAACTCAGGGCTATTTGCCGCAACAGATGACGCGAGATTTTGCACAATAAAGGCGTCACCCGCACCGTGTACGTTATAGGCACCGGTAATGATGATCATAAACGCGGTGGCAGAACAAACTAACAGAGTATCGATATAGACGGAGAATGACTGCACTAAACCTTGCTGTGCCGGGTGCTCAACGTTGGCTGCGGCGGCGGCATGAGGGCCTGTTCCTTGTCCGGCCTCGTTAGAGTAGACGCCACGTTTCACACCCCAGCCAATCGCAGCACCGGCACCTGCCATCGGTGTAAAGGCATCACCGATGATCATAGCAATGACACCAGGGATCTCGCTGATGTTCAGCAAGATGATCACGAACGCAATGATGATGTAAGCAAGCGCCATAAATGGCACAACGATTTGAGTAAAGTGGGCAATACGCTTTACACCACCAAAAATGATGAAGCCAAGTACAACGGAAATAAAGGCACCGGTGATGACTTTCGACACCTCTAGGGCGCCAAACATCGCCGTATCAACCATAGCGCCAGAACCAAAAGCGGTCTCTACTGCGTTACCAATGGCGTTAGACTGCACGCCCGGCAGCATTACACCACATGCAAGTAGGGTCGCGAATGCAAACAAGATGGCGTACCACTTTTGACCTAACGCTTTTTCAAAGTAGTAGGCCGGACCGCCGCGGAATTCGCCGTTGTCCTCTTCTTTATAAATCTGTGCGAGGGTTGACTCTGTGTACGCGGTAGCCGCACCGAGAAAGGCGACGACCCACATCCAGAATACCGCACCTGGGCCGCCAAACCCAATGGCAGCAGCAACCCCAGCGATATTACCGGTACCGACACGCCCCGAAAGTGAGACCGCGAGTGCTTGGAAGGAGGAAATCCCTTTTTTTGAGCTTTTATTGGAGAAGAGTAAGCGCCACATTTCTGAGAAGTGACGGACTTGTGCGAAACGCGTCAAAATGGAGTAGAACAGACCGGCACCCAAGCAGGTATAGATCAGCGCTGGACTCCAAATGATGCTATTTAAAAAATCGACAAACGATTGCATAGTGAGTTCCTTCTACTGTGTTTGCATCATGTTGTTTTTTTATCCACCCGCATCTTAAACTGATTCGGTGCTCAATTGTTAATATTTTGTGTCATTTGGTTTTTTGATGTGTGAATCTGATCGTTTTGTGTTCAGAAAAATAGGCGGGATAACAAAACAAAAGGAGGCCTTATGCGGCCTCCTTCATATAAGCGATGGACAATCAAGCTGTCGCATCAGGCAAGGGCTGTCTAGCTCTTTTTACGCTTTTTCGGCTTTTTAGCAGAAACGGCTTTTTTACCGGTTTGCTTCTTCTTTTTCTTCTTATGCTCTGCTTTTTTATGTTTTGGTTTCAGGCCATCAATGGTTCGCTCTTTAACATCTTCATCCATGTAACGCGAAATACGTTCCATCATCGGCTGATCATGGGCTTCTACCAATGACAAGGCTGAGCCTTTTTTACCTGCGCGTGCGGTGCGACCAATGCGGTGTAAGTAGACATCTGCGGTACGCGGTAAGTCGTAGTTAATCACGTGGGTAATATCTGGCACATCAATACCGCGTGCGGCGACATCGGTGGCCAGTAAGACGTTCACTTTACCTTCACTAAACCGGCTAATTGCATTGTTGCGTTTGGCTTGCTGCATTTCACCTTGGATCCACGCACAATCCAGTTGTTGTGACTGCATGTAATCACGCAGATCGGCTAAACGCTCGCGTGTTTTGACAAACACAATAGCGCGCTCGGCTTGCTCGGTAAGAATATGTTTCAGCAAGGCGCGTTTATGCGCGAGATCGTCACAACGGTGATACCACTGGGTGATTTTTTTGCGTTCCCGGCGGGGTGGCTCCACATTAATAAGCTCAGGGTCGGTCAACAAGCTTTCGGTAAATCCAGTGACGCCGCGACCTTCAAGTGTGGCGGAAAACAACATGGTTTGACTGCGACGCTGACATTCATCAGAGAGGCGGTTTACCGCACTGGCAAATCCCATATCGAGCATGCGGTCGGCTTCATCTAACACCAAACACTCGATGGCGCGACAGTCGAAGCGTTCTGCCTCAATGTACTCCATGAGTCGCCCCGGTGTGGCGACGACGATATCCTGTGTTTTGCCTAACTGTTCTGCATGATCTTGATAGGAAATACCGCCGGTGATGGTGAAAATCTTGAGCTCTGTGTTGACTGCCAAGGCGCGCGCTTCGTCAGCGACCTGAATCGCGAGCTCTCGGGTTGGGGTCAAGATCAGCACGCGCGCCGGTCCAGGCTTTTGGCGAGGAAAGTCGAGCAAGTGCTGTAACATAGGCAACAAGAAGGCGGCGGTTTTGCCTGTACCTGTTGGCGCAGAGGCTAAAATGTCGCGTCCATCCATCCCGTGGGGGATAACCTCGGATTGGATAAGCGTTGGACGTTGATAGCCCATATCGTCGAGGGCACTGAGCAATTCAGGATCGAGCTCAAGTTCGGCAAAGCTTCGCACAGGGTTTTTCTCCAAGGACAGTTAAGAGCAGCATTATATACGTAAATCGCGTCGATATGCAGAGTATCAGTAAATAGATCACATCGAGTGACTACCAGAAAGGTGTGTACTGATTAGGGCAATTTTAGATAAAAATCGCGCGTTAATGCTGCAAACGCGGGGGTAAAGTGGTTATGGTCATCACGTAACACCAGCGTATCAGAGATCAATGGATGCGTCGTGGGGCTGAGGGTAAAAAGTAATCGTGATGCGGGTTTGCCAGGGGTCGGGTAAACGTACACCTGACGATGGAGGTGCAGGCCATATTGTGTCGCATCGGCAATCAATCGCTCGCCTTCGGTAACCGGCAAGATAAGATCGGCGCATCCGCTTGGGGTTAATCGCGCAACGAGCACGTGAAGCAGCGCCTCATGCGTCAATGTATGTGCATGCCGAGCCGTGGCACGCTTTGCATCGCGTGCGGTTTGTCCGCTGGTAAAATAGGGAGGGTTACATACGATATGCTCAAAGCGTGTGCTCGTGTGCCACTGTGTAATGTCGCCTTGTCGTAGCTGAATTTGCGTTGCAAAGGGGGAGGCATGCACATTTTGGGTTGCACAGGCATAAGCGGCGGGATCGTACTCGATGGCGGTGAGCGATAAATGTTGAAAACGCTGCGCAAGCATCAAGCTTAGGAGGCCGGTTCCTGTGCCAATATCGAGACTACTTTTCGCTTGTTTGGGATCAGCCCAAGCGCCCAACAATACCCCATCGGTACTGACTTTCATTCCACAGTTGTCTTGGGTCACGCTAAATTGTTTGAATCGAAACTCGCTCACTAGGTTGCCTTCTCCGCTTGATGCATCCTGCCCGAAGAGCAGTGTTTTTTACTGTTATGTAATCAGTATGTTACTGGTGGGGTCTGTTAAAAAATATCGCTTTTAACATCACAGCCAGTTTATTGAGCTAACTGTTACTTTTAAAACAGAAGATCACAAGGTTTTGCTGTCATGGCTTTACTGTGATGATGATCTTGTTCATTATTCTAAATTCTGCCCGTTGTATGAAACAAAATATTATAAATCTAGGTTTCAGCTGGGCGAATCATTACTCATTGCAAACACCATCTAAAGCTGTAGGAATTAATCGTGACTAAGCGTTTAAAATTAGTTGATATTTTAGCGTTAGGTTTTATGACCTTCGCCTTTTTCTTAGGCGCAGGGAATATCATCTTCCCGCCTCAAGCTGGCATGTTAGCCGGTGAACACTTCACATCCGCCATGACGGGCTTTTTGATCACGGCTGTTGGTCTCCCGCTGGTTGGTATCATTGCGGTTGCCATCGCTGGTGGCGGCTGGAAAGGCCTGACGCGTGATTTACCCTCGGGACTCGCCACTTTAATGGCAGTGCTGATTTTTATCATTATCGGTCCTGCTTTTGCTGCGCCTCGTGCCGGGCTCGTTGCTTACGAAATTGGCTTTAAACCCTTTTTGCTCGAGCCAGGTCAAGTTGAACTGACAGCTTTCTCCATCGTCTTTTTTGCCGTTGCTATGTTTTTCTCACTCTCTCAGGGCAAATTGATTGACTCGATTGGTAAGCTACTGACTCCGCTGCTATTCGCGGCGTTGGCAACTCTTGCGATTGCTGTGATTGTCAATCCTCAGGGTGACGTGGCAGCGGCGCAAGGCGCCTATGTGAACAATGCGTTGACTACAGGTTTCCTCGAAGGTTACAACACCATGGATACCTTTGCGGCACTGATGTTCGGTATGCTGATTGTCGATGTGATTCGCAAAAAAGGCATCGAAGACAATAAAACGACCTGTATGTATCTGATTTATGCAGGCGTGATTGCAGCAGCCGGCTTGGCGTTTGTTTACATTTCTCTGTTTTATTTGGGATCGACTGCCAGTGAAGTGGCCGCTGGGACGCAAAATGGTGGCGAAATCATGGCCGCCTACGTTAATGCGTTGTTTGGTCCTGTAGGGCAAATGATTTTGGCGGCGATTATTGGCTTGGCCTGTCTCACCACAGTAATTGGCTTGGTAAGCGCCTGTGCCGATTACTTTAGCACTTTGACCAGTTGGACTTATCGCCGCTGGGTAGTTGTGGTGTCTTTAGTGTGTGCAATTGTTGCAAACGTGGGTCTTAAACAACTGATCGCGATCTCAGTGCCGGTATTGTTTGCCTTGTATCCGGTTGCAATTGCCCTGATCGGTTTAACCTTTATCCGTCGCTGGTTGCCAAACCCAGCATTGGGTTATCGTGTCGTACTTGGCGTAGCTTTGCTGTTTAGCCTGCTCGATGCGGTGAAAGTGATGGGTGTGGATATGAGCGCCTTTAACTTCTTGCCATTGTTCGATGTTGGCATGGCATGGTTGCTCCCGACCGTGGCGGCCATGATTGTGGCGAAATGGCTTGGGACAAGTTCGGACAAGTTCGCGCAAGCGTAACGATCTTACCCAATAAAAAAACCGCGCTCAGGCGCGGTTTTTTTATATCAACAGGCGAGGTATCAGGCCTGTTCGAGTAACGCTTGGTATTCAACCAAAACTTGCTCGCACCAGGTGTGAATCCGTTCGTCGCTTAGGTCGTACTCACTGTCTTCGTCTAGGGCCAAGCCAACAAACTGTTTTCCGTCGTCTGTCACAGCTTTAGACGCATCAAAGCGGTAGCCTTCGGTGGGCCAATAGCCAATAAATTGCGCACCACTGCCTTGCAGCTGCTGGTGGAGCATGCCCATGGCATCAAGATACCATTCGGCATAGCCTTCTTGGTCGCCAAGGCCAAATAATGCAATCACTTTGCCTTGCAGTTGCAGACTATCAATGTCTTGCCAAACGGCTTCCCAATCTTCTTGCAGCTCACCGAAGTCCCAAGTTGAAATGCCGAGAAGTAGCAAGTCATACTCTGCCATTTTGGCCAGCGGCGTTTCTTTGACGTTGTGCAACTCAACCAAATCGTCGCCGATAAAGTCACGGATTTTTTCCGCTGCCATTTCGGTATAACAGGTGGTTGAGCCATAAAACAGACCGATTCTCATAGTTTGACTCATTTGGTTTGATTACCTGCAGTTTACCTGCTGGTGGGTAATTTGATCCAGCAAGCGGCGCCGACATTTTGTATAATGACCCGCGCTAAGTCGCGTGTGGCGCCGTTATTATTCGAGTTTTCCCCAATAAGCAGGCTGAATGTGAACAAGAATGTTGAATTAATCGAGCAGTTCCTCGATGCCATGTGGATGGAGCGGGGGCTATCGGAAAACACCCTCGGCTCTTATCGGAATGACTTGCTTAAGCTCTGCCACTGGCTTGATAGCCGTGCATTGCTGTCGGTGAGTAAACAGGACTTGCAGGATTATCAGTACTGGTTGCACGAGCAAGCCTATCAGCCCAGCAGCCGAGCCCGTATGGTGTCGGCACTGCGTCGTTTGTTCCAGTATCTATACCGTCAAAAGCTGCGTCCGGATGATCCGAGTGCCACCTTAATTAGCCCTAAACAACCGAAACGCTTGCCGAAAGATCTCAGTGAAGAGCAAATTGACGCATTACTCGATGCGCCCAATACCGACGATCCGCTGGAGCTGCGCGATAAAGCCATGCTTGAGTTGCTTTACGCCACGGGGTTGCGTGTTACTGAGCTGGTGGGCTTGACCACTGAAAATGTGAGTTTACGGCAAGGTGTGGTCCGTGTGGTTGGTAAAGGCGACAAGGAGCGCTTGGTGCCGATGGGAGAAACTGCGGTAGATTGGTTGGAGCATTATTTGGCACACAGCCGGCCTGTGCTGCTTGGCGAAACCAGTACCGATGTTTTTTTCCCCAGCAAACGGGCGCGACAGATGACACGCCAAACGTTTTGGCATCGTATTAAGTATTACGCTCAGCTGGCAGGGATTGATAGCGACGCGCTCTCCCCGCATGTGTTACGCCACGCGTTTGCCACCCATTTGCTCAATCACGGTGCTGATTTGCGTGTGGTACAAATGTTACTTGGCCATAGCGACCTTTCGACGACCCAAATCTATACCCATGTTGCGACTGAGCGCTTGAAACAGCTGCATCAAACTCATCATCCACGCGGCTAACCCTGATTGGTGATTATGATAGAGATAAAACGACGAATGCCGACGGTCACGCCGGCCTTTAGTGATGATATTCCCCCTTTGCTACAACGCTTGTATGCCAATCGAGGACTGCGCGAAGACAGTGAGTTAAACCGCAGTGTGGCAGGCTTACATCAATACCAAGCGTTAACCGGTATCGAAGGCGCTGTCGCACTACTGTCGGAGGCGATCGCAACCCACAAGTCGATTCTTATCGTGGGAGACTTTGACGCTGATGGCGCGACCTCGTCGGCGCTCTCGGTGAAGGCGCTTCGCATGATGGGCGCAACGCGAGTCGATTATTTAGTGCCAAACCGTTTTGACGATGGTTATGGACTGAGTCCTGACGTCGTCGAACAAGCGGCCGAGCGTGATGCTGATCTCATCATGACCGTTGATAATGGTGTGTCATCGTTGGCCGGAGTCGCGCATGCCAAAGCGCTAGGCATGCAAGTGGTGGTGACCGATCACCACCTACCCGGAGAGCAGCTGCCTGACGCAGATGCGATGGTAAACCCTAATCTAAATGACTGTGGCTTCCCGTCCAAAGCCCTTGCCGGTGTTGGGGTAGCATTTTATTTGATGTTGGCATTGCGGGCCCATTTGCGTGAACAAGGTTGGTTTGAGCAACAAGGCATTGCGATACCGAACTTGGCGGAACTGCTTGATTTGGTTGCATTGGGAACCGTAGCTGACGTGGTGGCATTGGATGCCAACAACCGTATCTTGGTGCACCAAGGCTTACAGCGCATTCGTGCAGGGCGATGTTGCCCCGGTATTCAGGCACTGATCGAAGTCGCTAACCGAAACATGGCGACCTTGGTGGCCAGCGACTTTGGATTTGCTTTAGGCCCAAGGATCAACGCGGCGGGTCGACTGGATGATATGTCGTTTGGGGTGGAGCTGTTACTGAGCAACAATATCCACGCCGCGCGCCGCATGGCCTCTGAGTTGGACGCACTTAACCAAACTCGCAAAGAAATTGAAGCCGGGATGAAGCAAGAAGCGGTGGCATGGTGTGAGCGCTTGATTGCCGAAAAAAGCGAACAAGACTTACCCGTTGGCCTTGCACTCTTTCAACGAGATTGGCATCAAGGCGTGATTGGTATTTTAGCCTCGCGTCTGAAAGAGCAGTTTCATCGTCCCGTGATCGCTTTTGCCGATGGGGGCGATGGCACCATTAAAGGCTCGGCGCGTTCGATTCCAGGATTGCACATGCGCGATACGCTGGATCGGATCGATACTCAGCATCCCGGCTTGATCAAAAAGTTTGGCGGGCATGCCATGGCGGCAGGGCTGACTATCGATGAGAGTGAATTTGAGCGTTTTGCCCGTCTGTTTGATACGCAAGTCCGTGAGGCAGTCAGCGAGGATGATCTCAAAGGCGTACTACTCAGTGATGGGGAACTGTCGAGTCGTGACTTGAGCATCGAAACCGCGGAGCTTATCCAAGCGGGGGGACCTTGGGGACAAGGATTTCCGGAGCCGCAATTTGATGGCACGTTTAAGGTGTTACAGCAAAAGCTGGTTGGCAGTAAGCATCTGAAATTAATGGTGGAGCATCCAGACGGTGGTGCCATGATTGATGCAATTGCGTTTAATATCGATGTGCGCCGTTGGCCGGACCCGAGTGTGAAGCAGATGCGGTTAGTCTACCGGCTGGATATTAACGAGTTTCGTGGTAATCGCAGTGCGCAATTGATTGTTTCTCATCTGGAGAGTGCTTAATTGTGCGGCTTTTTCCGTCATGCCCTGTTTATTGACCCCACAATTCGCTAAAATTCGGCGGTTAAATTTCCGCAAATGAAGATGCTTGACCATGTTTGAGATCAATCCAATCAAAAACCGCCTCGCGGACATCGCTGAACGCACCGATGTTCTTCGGGGGTATCTTTGACTACGATGCCAAGAAAGAGCGTCTAGAAGAAGTTAATGCCGAATTAGAACAGCCAGACGTCTGGAACGAACCTGAGCGCGCACAAGCACTGGGCAAAGAGCGTGCCTCGTTGGAAGCTGTGGTTGAAACCATTGACCAACTCACCCAAGGTGGTGAGGATGTTAACGAGCTTTTGATGCTCGCCGTTGAAGAAGACGATCAAGAAACCTTTGATGAAGTCGAGCCAGAGCTTGCCGACTTAGAAGCCAAACTTGAGAAGCTGGAATTTCGCCGTATGTTCGCCGGTGAACACGATGCGTCAGATTGCTATATCGATCTGCAAGCCGGTTCCGGCGGCACAGAAGCGCAAGATTGGACCAACATGATGTTACGCATGTACTTGCGTTGGGCCGATGCGAAAGGCTTTAAAGCGGAAGTCATTGAAGTATCTGAAGGTGAAGTCGCCGGCTTAAAGTCTGCCACCGTGCGGATTACAGGTGAATACGCCTACGGTTGGTTACGTACCGAAACCGGGGTGCATCGTTTGGTTCGTAAGTCACCATTTGATTCGGGTGGTCGCCGCCATACCTCGTTTGCGTCTGCGTTCGTATACCCTGAAATTGATGATGATATTGCCATCGACATCAATCCTGCCGATCTGCGTATTGATGTGTATCGCGCATCTGGCGCAGGTGGTCAGCACGTTAACACCACAGAGTCAGCGGTCCGTATTACTCACGTGCCGACCAATACGGTGGTGCAGTGCCAGAACGACCGTTCGCAGCATAAAAACAAAGACCAAGCGATGAAGCAGCTTCGCGCCAAACTGTTTGAGCTTGAGTTGCAAAAGCAAAACGCGGAAAAACAAGCCAACGAAGACGCGAAGTCAGATATCGGCTGGGGAAGCCAGATCCGTTCCTACGTGCTGGATGACTCACGCATCAAGGACTTGCGCACCGGGGTTGAAAACCGCAATACACAGGCCGTACTTGACGGCGATTTGGATAAATTTATTGAAGCCAGCCTCAAATCTGGCCTGTAATCACGACTTTGAGTAAAGGGTTTTCTATGACTGACCAGTTACAAGACGAAAATAAGCTGATAGCCGAGCGTCGCGCCAAACTGAATCACATCCGTGAAAACTGCAAGGCGAACGGTCATCCTAATGATTTCCGTCGCGAGCACCTTGCTGCGGACCTACAAGCTGAATTTGGCGAAAAAGAAAAAGCTGAGCTAGAAGCGCTCGATCATAAAGTGACCATCGCAGGCCGTATCATGGCAAAACGTGGTCCTTTCTTGGTGGTACAAGACGTCTCGGGCCGTATTCAAGCCTATGCCTCTAAAGACGTTCAAAAGGCACTGAAAGCCGAATACCACGGCTTGGATATCGGTGACATCATCGGTGTACACGGTGCGCTGCACAAATCCGGCAAAGGCGATCTGTATGTCAATATGGAACGCTACCAGTTGCTGACCAAGGCCTTGCGTCCATTGCCTGAAAAATTCCATGGCTTGGCGGATCAAGAGCTGCGCTATCGTCAGCGCTATGTCGACTTGATCGTCAACGAAGAATCGCGTCAGGCGTTCCAAATCCGTTCCAGTGTAGTGACAGCCATCCGTAACTACATGGTAGAAAAACACTTTATGGAAGTAGAAACCCCGATGATGCATGTCATCCCTGGGGGCGCGACTGCACGTCCATTTATCACTCACCACAATGCGCTAGATATTGATATGTACTTGCGTGTGGCGCCAGAGCTTTATCTTAAGCGTTTGGTCGTGGGTGGTTTTGAGCGTGTGTTCGAGATTAACCGCAACTTCCGTAACGAAGGCTTGTCGCCTCGTCATAACCCAGAATTCACTATGATGGAATTCTATATGGCGTACGCGGATTACAATGATCTGATGGACTTGACCGAAGACATGCTATCGCGTGTTGCTCTCGAGGTTCTGGGGCAATCTGTGATGCCATACGGCGAGCATGAAATTAACTTTGCTGGTCCATACCCACGCATGACCATGCTGGATGCGATTAAGCAATACAACCCCGATCATGCTGAGATCCAAGCATTGACCTACGAGAATGCGCAAGACCGTGATCATCTCGCGGCGATTGCCAAATCACTGAAAATCAGTGTGGAGTCATTTTGGACTGCCGGTCAGCTGATGGAAGAAATCTTTGGTGAAACCGCCGAGCCTCAGTTGATTCAGCCAACCTTTATCACTGAGTATCCGGCAGATATTTCACCACTAGCACGTCGCAACGATGACAACCCGTTTGTAACCGATCGCTTTGAGTTCTTTGTCGGTGGTCGTGAAGTGGCGAACGGTTTCTCGGAGCTGAATGACGCGGAAGATCAAGACGCGCGCTTTAAAGCCCAAGTGGAAGCGAAAGACGCGGGCGACGATGAAGCCATGTATTATGATGCAGACTACATCAACGCGCTTGAGCATGGTTTGCCGCCAACGGCAGGACAAGGGATTGGTATTGATCGCTTGGTAATGCTGTTTACCAACACGCATACCATCCGTGACGTTATTCTATTCCCAGCGATGCGCCCACAACAAAACGGCTAAATCGTCAGGTTTGATCAAAAAGCGGCTTTCGAGCCGCTTTTTTTCTATCAGCGGCATCATGCCCGCGCTAAAAGCTTTATTTTATTCTGCTTTTTGCGACGAGTGACTAAAATTATACGTATTCTGACCTACTCAATGTCTCTTTATTGAGACAGAATCAGGACTGAGCCTCCTTATAATGGGGCTTTGGTTCTTCCGCAGTATCACAGACTGGATGTAAGGCAGAGGTTATGGGATTACACACAGGGAGTGAAACAAACTTGAGCTCATTGGTGGTCGTCGGGGGCCCGTATGAGCCTTGGATAGCAACCCTGGAACAAGCAGGCTGGCGGTGTCATCGTTGTTACGACTTGCGCGCAGCGCAATCTTTGTTGCAAGACATTGGCCCCTGTATTGGTATTGTTGACTTAAGCCACGATGATTTTAGCCTCAATGGCGTCGCGTCTATGGTTAACCGTAACAAGCAAGTGCGTTGGTTGGCCTTGGTGCGCGAAGAGCAATTGGGGAATGAAGCAATCTGCCAGTTTATTGTCAGCTTTTGCATTGATTACTTCACCTCGCCAGTGCCGAACTCACAGTTGATGAGCACCATTGGTCACCAATTGGGTATGCTGCGTTTGGAGCGTCAGGTGTGGCCCCATTTGGGCGATCACAGTGATATGGGCTTGGAAGGCAAAAGCCCTGCAATGAAAAAGCTGCGCGATCAGGTGCGACGTGTCGCGCCAACCGATGTGTCTGTATTGGTGGCCGGTGAGAGTGGGACAGGTAAAGAGCTGGTCGCACTGGCTATTCATAATGCATCTACCCGCGCCAAAGGCCCGTTTGAGTCGATTAAATGCTCGGCATTGGCCGACGAGCAAATGCAGCAAGAATTATTGGGTGATGACGAGACGCCCGGAAAAATACGCCAATGCCATCAAGGCACCTTATTTTTTGATGAAATCGGTGACTTACCGCTGCACTTACAAAGCCATTTATTGCATTTATTGCAAGAGGGGATGCTCGACATCAGTCATGACAAATACAATCGTGATTTGGATGTGCGTGTTATCGCCTCAACCCATATGGATTTAGAGAAACGGGTCGCTGAAGGATTGTTCCGCGAAGATCTGTATTATCGGCTGAATGTGTTGCGTATTAACATGCCGTCGTTGAAAGATAGACAAGCTGATGTCATCGACTTAGCCGACTATTTTCTGCTCAAGTTTGCCCGTCAATATAATACCCAAGCGCGAACGTTTTCAGATGAAGCCAAGAGTGTATTAAGCGCCTATTCATGGCCGGGGAACGTGCGGGAGTTGATCAATCAAGTCAAACGGGCCGTGCTTCTTGCCGATCACTTGGTCATCGAAGCGGAACATCTCGATTTACCTCGCCAAGGGGACTACAAACAAAGTCTGCGCAAAATACGCGAAGAGTCAGAGCGCGATGCATTGATTGCGGTACTCGAGTCGAACAAAGGGCAGGTGTCGGCAGCGGCGAGAGAGTTGGGCGTGTCGCGAGCTACCATGTATCGCTTGCTCAACAAACATAACTTGATCCCCACCCCTCGCACATTTCGTCAATAAAGAGATTGGGTTGGGCTGCTTCCGTGCAGCCTGACCATTACGCTTGGGGCGAATGGGAAGGGATCGGAAAGATTTGATCATAGACCCAGTTATAAACAAAGGCGTAAAACAAGTAGAACACAACCATACCTAAATCCATCACCACGGCTTGCCAAAGGGTCATCGAGAGCCACCACATAATAAACGGAATGGTGACCACCAAAAGCCCAGCTTCAAACAGCACGGCGTGCAGGATTCGGATTGGTAGGGTTTTGAGGACACTGCCTCGCATCGCGAGCATGGCTCTATCAAACAGGATGTTATACACATAGTTCCAACCCGTCGCGATCACAGAAAACAGCACGCCCATCACCCCCAAGTGGCCGATATCAGCCCCCAATATCAAATTGAGCCCGAATACCACTAGAATTAGGCCTATTAATTCAAAGCCAATGGCATGGCGCCAGCGGTCGGCTTTTGTTCGCATTACAACCTCACACAACCCAATCAATTTACGTTATTCGCGATCGATAGTGGCGACGCTAGGGAGAAGACACCGTTTCGTCCACTATCGAGCTTCTGAACTATTGTATAGATAAAATCGATGTATCTAAGTTATTAACTATCGTATAAATAGATAGATGATAATTCTCGGGAGAGCTTGATGGCGTTTTCATTGGATCAATTAGCCGCGTTTGTGACGACAGCACAGACTGGCTCATTTTCTGCGGCGGCGAGAAAGCTGGGTAAAGCACAATCTGTGGTCAGCACCGCGGTCGCGAATCTCGAGATTGATTGGGCGGTGACGTTATTCGACCGTCAAGGGCGCTACCCGGTGCTGACAGAGCAAGGTGAGGCACTGCTGGGTAAAGCGAAACGAATTTTAACCGAAATGCAGCGTCTTCAAGCCAGCGCAGATGCGTTTGCAACCGGTGTCGAAACCCGCCTCACCATTGCTGCAGAGTCTGCCGCGATCTCGCCCAGTATTGCTGCGCGTCTGGCGGCGTTTGAACAGCAGTTTCCACAGGTCGAAATTGAAATTCTCACCGCCGCTTATGTGGATGTGATTAGCTTACTTGAGCAAGGGCGCGCGCAATTAGGGCTGCTGGTGCAGGAGCAACAGCTGCCGACCGCCTTTGAATTTTATAACCTTGAGATGATGCGCATGTGCGCGGTTTGCAGTGCTCAACATCCACTCGCGCGGTTAACGCACTTTGATTGGCCTGAAATTGTGAAGCATCGCCAAATTGTGGTGGCCGGACGAGATAGGCACGCGGCGCCGCGTTGGCAATATGCAGACAGCGCATGGCGAACAGAAAACTTGAGTGTGGCATTGCGTTTGGTTGAGGCGGGGATTGGTTGGGCGGAGCTACCCTTCTCATTGGTGGAAACGGCGGTTCAACAAGGTGAGTTAGTGATTTTGCCTTCCGATCTTGCACAAGATAGCTGGGAACTTTTTGTCGATTTGGTTTGGTTGCCTCAGCAGGCTATGGGGATAGCCCTACAAGCGTTGCGCCAACAGCTTATTGCCTCAAAGGTCAACTTATCGCCCGTTCAATGAGTTTAAGGCTCGAAGGGGATGAAAGCGACAGCTGATGCTGAGATAGGAACAGAATAATTATCTATTTATGTCACAGCCTTGTTAACCAGAGCAGTGCAAATACAAGGTTGCTAAAAACGACAGCAGAGTATTGCGTTAAATTTGCACAATTTTCGAATAAGTTATTGAATATAATGACGTGATGTTGAACAATAAACCCTCAAGTCACGCAGATTCATGTGTATTTAGGAGGCAACATGACATACATACCGAGCCAAAAACAGGGTGTCATCTTTGCCTCAGCGATGGGTCGTGCCAATCATTGCGCACGAGATACCCGCTTATACATCTGACTCTGCGACCAATTGTAACTGGCCGCGGGCATAATGCGGCCAGATTGCAGTCCCACTACGTATTGTGCCTGTGGCCTCCTTTAACCAACAAGGAGAGCCAACATGACTCAACTATCTTTATACCCATTAGCGCAAGTTGTTGTTCGTATCGATACACTTCGTCGGCGTCGTACCAACGCGAACCGCTATCGAATTGCCAATGTTGCATTGAACCGTCATTTGCAGCGTGATCTTGCTATCACCGCCGACTTTCAAGATGGGTTGCCTGTGAGTACACATTTCGCGGCAAAACGCTATCTTGTGACATGGCGACGACGATGGCGGTGGCTGTAATGGGTCCCAGAAAGCGGCGTTTGAGAGCAAACGCCGCCCTATCTAATCATCCTCTCCGCGGCAGCCTATAAGGCTGCCGTTTCTGGTTTAAGGGCATGGGTTTGGATAGCGAGTAGCGATATCGTCAATCCCCGCGAGGACGTCTTCACTGAGGGTAATATCGAGGCTGTCGATATTGCTTTCTAGCTGTTTTAGGGTGGTTGCGCCAATAATATTGGAGGCAACGAAAGGGCGAGAGTTGACAAAGGCGAGCGCCATTTGCGCCGGATCTAAGCCGTGCGCTCGGGCTAACTCAACGTATTCCTGCGTCGCTTTTTGTCCCGCCTCAGTAAAATAGCGGGAAAAACGCTGATGTAAGGTACAACGCGCACCAGAGGGACGCGCGCCGCCCAAATACTTCCCGCTGAGTGCCCCGAAGGCAAGGGGGGAGTAGGCAAGTAGCTCGACGCCTTCGTGATGACTGATTTCAGACAGGCCGACTTCAAAGCTACGGTTAAGTAAATTATAGGGATTTTGGATCGATACAATCCGCGTCAGGCTGTGTTTCTCGGCTAAGTGCAAATAGCTCATCACGCCCCAAGGCGTTTCATTGGACACCCCGACGTAGCGAATTTTACCGGCTTTCACCAGATCATTTAACGCATCCAGGGTATCTAGCAAGGTGACGCCGGAGTGCTCGTCTTGATACGGATAGTTCAATTTGCCAAAACAGTTATTGTGACGCTGTGGCCAGTGCACCTGATACAAATCGATGTAATCAGTTTTTAAGCGCGATAAGCTGTCTTCAACCGCTTGATGAATATGACGACGATTGAGGGACATATCCTCACGGATGTAAGGAACATTGCGTGGGCCTGCGACCTTAGTCGCTAAAATCACACGATCACGTTTCCCCGACTTTTCTAACCAGCTACCGATATACGCCTCAGTGCGGCCTTGCGTGGCTTGGCTGGGCGGAACCGGATACATTTCGGCGGTATCGATAAAATTAACGCCGCGCTCGAAGGCAAAATCCAATTGCGCATGAGCATCGGCTTCGGTGTTTTGCTCACCGAAGGTCATGGTGCCCAAGCACACTTTACTGACATCTAAGGTGGAATGGGGCAGGCGGTGGTATTGCATCCTGTCTCCTTGTCTGCAATCGACCTATGGCATTCCATAGTAGAGAATTTTATTGCGAAGCAAAAGCATTGTGTGCCTTGCTTGACAGTTTCTCAGATCCTGCTCTTAACTGATAAAGATCATAATGAGGAGAGCATCATGAACTATGGACAACTTAAGGCATGGATGCGCGCCGACCCGCGCTCTTGCCCCCAGTGTTATGTGATGGCCCACGCCGGTGGTGCGAAATATTCCGTTGAAGTGGAGGTGAAACACCACCTCGAACCTTTGCGTGACGATGCTACTGGTGAAGTGATGCAGTTTGATAATGTGGGTCAAGTGGGAGACCGCTTAAAGGCGCTGGGGATTGAACAAGGTGTGTTGCGCTTGTTCGACCCCTACGACGAGTTTGCCACCGGTGATCAACCGCCCTGCAAAGAGGATATGCCGATACGCTTTTAAGCCGTTCGGTCAGCTGACGAAAAATCGGCTTAGAATATGATGGGTGAACTGGGTGCGCAGATAAAAGCCACGCGGTAGGGTTTTGATCGGTTCGCCCTTTGCCCCAAACGCATCGGTAAGTGCATGGCTGTTAGCGGCTTTAGGGCGCAGCTGTAAATACTGGCCGTGACGCGCGGTAATATCATTCACCCGTCCTAAGGCAATCAAATCCATCAGCTCTTCCCAATCGGCACGCAGCTGCGCGTCTTCTTCTCGACTGGGTGACCAGAGCAGGGGAGTGCCTATGCGTCGCTCTGCGAGTGGGATGGTGCGTTCTCCTTCAACGGGAACCCAAAGGACACGGGAGAGTTTGTGTCGAACATGGCTGTGCTCCCACTGTACACCACTAATACCTGTCAAAGGCGCAACACATACAAAGGTGGTTTCGAGTGGTTTGCCATGCGCGTTTACGGGGATCGTTTTTAGCTCAATCCCTAAATGAGCAAAGTCTTGCTCGGGTTTACTTCCTGCCGTCGCGCCCAAGCAGGTTTCTAGCAACATGCCTACCCAGCCTTTTTCTCGGCTCAGATCGGCCGGACAGACGATCCCATGCTCTTGGCTGACTTCCCCTAGCGTGAAACCGGCTAAATCAGCGGCACGCTGCATGAGTTCTGATTCGGACTGTGGTGACTGCATACGGATAGCTTTTCGGCAACGGATAATGTTTGGCACAAGATGACCGGCATTATCGTTAAGCGTCGAGCAAGGCGCAAGGATCCTCATGGTGAAGATCTATCTGGCGTTGCTTTAGTTATCCACAGAAAGATAAGTGTTGCGTATAAGATTCACGACCATGATCATATATACAGTACCCTTTTTGCCAGTGTTAAGTGTGTAATCCACGATATTGTTGGATTTTTGCGCTAACGATGTGGATAATTTACTAACTGATGGATCTTTGAGCGATCTGTGTGCAAAGGATGATCGAAAGATCGCCACAAGGATCTTTGTTGGTTTTTGTCTATTCAATGATTTGATTTATAACGATTATTTTGTTCTTTGTTTAATTGTGAATCAGATTTTATGATCTTGAGTTGATGACGTTTTAGACTTTTTCGTTGCTTCTTCACAAATCTATCCACAGAAAGCGTGAATAAATGTGCGCAAACTCTCATTGCTATGTTTATAACTTCCTGTTAGGCCCTAAGTTATCCTCAGATGACGACGAGTGCGCAAAAACACGGGTTAATCCACAATGTTTGTTTACCCTTAGCGGCTTTTTGTGAAAAAATCAGACTCAGTAGAGATTTATCATTGAGGTCGTCCAGTGATTGATGGCGATGGCTATCGTCCCAATGTGGGGATAGTAATATGTAACGGCCACGGTCAGGTTCTCTGGGCTCGTCGATATGGTCAGCATTCATGGCAGTTCCCGCAAGGCGGGATTGATGATGGGGAAAGTCCCGAACAAGCCATGTTCCGTGAGCTTTACGAAGAAGTGGGGCTGACCAAAAAAGATGTCCGCATCTTGGGTACTAGCCGTCATTGGCTACGGTATAAGCTCCCGAAACGTTTGGTACGTTGGGACTCCAAGCCAGTCTGTATTGGGCAAAAACAAAAATGGTTTTTGTTGAAGCTGGAATGCGATGAGTCGAAAGTGAATGTGTCCCGCGGGGGAACCCCGGAATTTGATGGCTGGCGTTGGGTCAGTTATTGGTATCCGGTACGTCAGGTTGTGTCTTTCAAACGCGAAGTATACCGCCGCGCAATGAAAGAGTTTGCGCCGTTAGCGATGCCTTTTAAGGAGCGTAAGCCTCGACGTCGGAACAAGCGAGGATAACGTTTAAGGAGGAAGCCGGTGCTGACACAGCTTAGAAATATTGTTCAGAGCGTAGCCGCATCGGCGGATCTTCATCAGGCGCTGCAAACCCTAGTGCAGCAAACCTGTGTTGCGATGCATACCGAGTGTTGCTCTGTGTACCTTGCCAATCCCGAGCAAGCCAGCTTTAATCTGATGGCCACCCAAGGCTTGGATCCTGCCGCGCAAGTTTCACTGTCTTTTGGTGAAGGCTTGGTAGGATTAGTTGGCGAGCGCGCAGAGCCGATTAATTTGGCCCATGCGCGCGAGCATCCCGCGTTTAAACCTTTCCCGGCTACAGGGGAAGATGCCTTCCAGTCTTTTCTAGGTACGCCCATTATTTATCGCAAAACGGTACTGGGCGTACTTGTGGTTCAGCAACACCAGCCGCGTCAATTTGACGAAAGTGAAGAGTCGTTTCTTGTCACCCTTGCCGCGCAACTGGCAGTGGTGTTTGCCCATGCCAATGCACAAGGTGGATGGCTGAATGCGTCACAGTCACCCGTGTTGTTGGAAGGGGTTCCTGCATCACCCGGGGTAGGGATTGCGAATGCATGGTGTGACGATTCTCAGCCACGGTTAGAGGACATTGCACCGGCTAGCTGTTTGCATGTTCAAAAAGAGCTCGATCGTTTAGATGCCGCATTAGATGATGCGTCAGTGGAGTTTCGTCGCCTTAGAAAACGCTTTGATAAGGAGCTACAAAAAGAGGCGCTGGCAATCTTTGATTTGTTTGTCCATTTGCTCAACGATCCTATGCTGCGCGAGGATATGACCCTACGTATCCAACAGGGCGACGAAGCCGCGTGGGCAGTCCGACAAACGGTGGAAACCTTTTCATCCCGTTTTGCGGCCATGGATGATCCCTATCTTAAGGCACGGGCTGCTGACGTGAAGGAGCTCGGTCAGCGTTTACTCTATTTTCTTTCTGAAGCCTCGAGCAATCATCAACCTATCGCGTCGCCTATCGTCTTGCTCGCCCGTGAACTGACGGCTGGCATGCTGGCTTCTATTCCACGCGCGCTGCTCGCGGGGGTCGTAGCCGAAGAGGGCGCGGCGAATTCCCATGCGGCCATATTGGCAAGGGCACTTGGCATTCCTGCGGTGATGGGAGTGAGCTTTTCCGCGCCAAGACTCCACAACAAATCGGTGATCTTGGATGGTCACAAAGGGCTGTTGATGATTGAGCCTGCCGCACCTTTGCTGAAGGAGTATCAGCAGCTGGTTCAAGCGGAAGTCAGTTTGCAATCGACTTTAGATACGGCGCTGGCCTCGCCCGGACAAAGCCAAGATGGCACCCGTATCCAGATCCATTTGAACGCTGGCTTGAGCGCCGACAGTAGCATCGCCATCAACCAAGGTGTCGATGGTGTGGGTTTGTTTCGGACCGAAGTGCCTTTTTTAATGCAGCGCCGTTTTCCTTCCGAGGACGAACAAGTCAAACAATACCGTGCGATTTTAGCCAGCTACCCAGATAAACCTGTGGTGATGCGCACCTTGGATATTGGCGGGGATAAGCCATTACCCTATTTGAGTGTCGATGAAGATAACCCGTTTCTTGGCTGGCGCGGCATTCGTTTTACCTTAGATCATCCCGATATTTTTCTGATCCAAGTGCGTGCGATGCTGCGTGCCAGTTTGGGTTTGGATAATTTGAAACTCTTGTTGCCGATGATCTCCGGTGTGAATGAACTGCTGGAAGCGAAAACGTTAATTGCTCGCGCGTTTGAGGAAGTACGCCAAGAGGCACAGTTGGCGGGAGAAGTTCTGGCGAAACCGCTGCTTGGCATTATGGTTGAAGTGCCCTCCGTGCTGTATCAGCTCGATGGGATCGCGCAAGAAGTCGATTTTCTTTCCGTTGGCACCAACGATTTAACGCAGTATTTATTGGCTGTGGATCGCAACAATGCCCGCGTCGCCAACATCTTTGATGCACTCCATCCTTCGGTACTTCATGCGCTTAGTTTGATTGCGACCACCAGTGATCGTCATCAATTGCCGGTGAGCGTATGTGGTGAACTCGCGGGCGATCCGGTGGGCGCAGCATTATTAGTAGGACTGGGATATCGCCAATTGAGTATGAATACGCGTAATGTGGCGAAGATTAAGTACTTACTCAGTCGTCTTTCCTTACCACGCTTACAAAAGCAAACCAAGCAGATGCTGAGTTTGAGTGAACCCGGACAGGTCCGTACTCAGATGGAAGGCTTTTTAGCCGAACAAGGCTTGGATGCGCTGGTCCAAATTGGACGGATGCGATGATCACCACCGCAACCTTGTTGTTAGCGTTTATTTGTATGCTGTTGGGAGCGTTAGTTGGCACGCTCTCCGGACTCCTTGGCATTGGCGGTGGCTTGGTAGTGGTGCCGGCGTTAAGCTTTTTGCTGCCATTATTTGGTCTGTCTGCTGATATCGTCATGCCGATGGCGCTGGCGACATCGTTGGCCACCATTGTCTTAACCTCCAGTGCCTCAGCGTGGCGACATTTTCGTATGGGCAATGTGGATATGCGTGCGGTTAGAGCCCTAGTTCCCGGGATGATGCTAGGCGGCGTATTAGGTGCTTCATTGGCGGATAAACTTCCCCCCGACTGGCTGCCACGTATCTTTGGCGTCATCGTGCTGACCATGGCGACGCAAATGTTGCTCAGCCGTCCCCAAGTCATCCTCCGCCCTTTACCGCCCCCGTGGCGAATATCTCTGGCGGGTACCTTGATCGGTACGCTATCAAGCTTGGCTGGCATTGGCGGCGGTTCCTTTACCGTCCCTTACTTGCATTGGCGTGGTGTCACGATGCACAAAGCGATTGGCAGCTCTGCGCTTGGCGGCGCCGTACTTGGATTGGCAGGGATGGTAAGTTTTGTTTGGTTGGGCTGGCGACAGACGGAACCCTTACCGGCACTCAGTGTCGGATATTTGTATTTGCCCGCCTTGCTGGGTGTGGTGTCGACTTCCGTGTTGATGACACGTGTTGGCGCCACGCTTGCAGTAAGGCTTCCAACGCGGCAAATAAAACGTATTTTTGCTGGCTTTCTTGTTATTGTCGGCGCAAGCATGTTGTTGAAGTAAAGGATGGAATCCATGACAGAAGGTTACATTACCTTTCCGTCGATAGACCCGATATTAGTCGAGCTTGGCCCGATTGCCATTCGCTGGTACGGACTGATGTATTTAGTTGGTTTTGTGTTTGCCCTATGGCTTGCCAATCACCGTGCTACGAAACCGAACAGTGGTTGGAGCAAAGAGGAAGTCAGTGATTTACTGTTCGCAGGTTTTCTTGGTGTCGTACTGGGCGGCCGCATCGGTTATGTATTGTTTTATCAATTTGATGCGTTTGTTGCCGACCCCTTATTCTTGTTTAAAGTGTGGACTGGCGGCATGTCCTTCCATGGCGGCTTACTTGGTGTCATCGTGGCCATGGCATGGTATGCGCGTAAAACCCAACGTCATTTTTTCACCGTGGCTGATTTCATTGCGCCGCTCGTTCCTTTCGGTTTAGGCGCGGGGCGATTAGGCAATTTTATTAACGGTGAACTTTGGGGACGTGTTACCGATGTGCCTTGGGCGATGATTTTCCCCACCGGCGGTCCTTGGCCGCGTCATCCCTCCCAGCTTTATGAGTTTGCACTCGAAGGGGTGGCCTTGTTTGTGATCCTCAATCTGTTTATTCGCCGTTCTCGTCCTATGGGGGCGGTATCGGGATTATTCTTAGTCGGGTATGGCACGTTCCGCTTTATCGTCGAATACTTCCGTGAGCCGGATGCGCATCTTGGCTTGTTTGGTGACTTGTTCAGCATGGGGCAGTTATTATCATTACCGATGGTCGTTGTAGGGGCGCTCATGATTGTCTGGGCGTACCGACGAGGCTCTGTTGCAGCTCGATGATCAACGTCGAGTAATCAGATATACTATTGACCACACCAAGGCACCGCGGGCGGTGCCTTTTGTTTGTCCAACGATAGGAAACACTATGAAGCAGTATCTAGCTTTGATGCAGGATATTCTTGACAATGGTACGGATAGAGGCGACCGCACGGGTGTAGGTACACGTTCAGTGTTTGGACGCCAATTACGGTTCGACCTTGCTGAAGGTTTTCCGCTGCTCACGACCAAAAAGCTTTATACCCGCGCCATTATCCACGAATTACTGTGGTTTCTTAACGGCGAGACTAATATCCAATACTTACAAGACAACAAAGTACGTATTTGGGATGAATGGGCGACAGAGCAAGGCGATCTAGGACCGGTTTATGGCGCCCAGTGGCGCTCATGGGCGTGTCCTGATGGTTCGACGGTTGACCAAATTGCGCAGCTGGTGGAGCAAATCAAAACCAAACCACATTCGCGCCGTCATATCATTACGGCGTGGAACCCCGCAGACTTACCCGACGAGTCTGTTAGCCCCTCTGAGAACGCGGAGCAGGGTAAGATGGCTCTTGCCCCTTGTCACTGTCTTTTTCAGTTCTACGTGGCCGATGGCAAGCTCTCATGCCAGCTTTATCAGCGCAGTGCCGATTACTTTTTAGGAGTACCGTTCAATATTGCCAGTTACGCGTTGCTAACGCATATGATTGCACAGCAATGTGATTTGGCAGTGGGCGATTTTGTCCATACATTTGGCGACGTGCACCTTTACCACAATCACCTGACCGATGAGATTGTGTATGAGCAGTTAAAGCGCGAGCCGCGAGGATTGCCAACACTGACGATTAAGCGCAAACCCGCCTCCATCTTCGACTACAAGATTGAAGATTTTGAGATTGAAGGTTACGACCCGCACCCCACCATTAAAGCGCCGATTGCCATTTAATGACGTAGGACGCATTCATCAGTACAAACGCAGCCAAGCCGCTGCGTTTTTTTATGCCTACAGCGTGGTCTCTGCGTGGCGGGGCGGTTGCGATTCATAACAAAAAAGCCACCGCGAGGAGCGATGGCTTTGATTCGATAAGCGTCTGGATGGGCGTTATTGCGACAACAGCACAATCCCGCCGGGTACTACCACGAATACCAGTGTGATGTAGGCCAGGACCGCCATTTTCGATTTCGCGGCCAAGTGACCCAGCCATTCTGCGCCTTTTAGCGGCAACTCACGCAATACCGGGATACCGAAAATGAGCGCCGTAGCGAGAATATTAAAGCAAAGGTGCACGAGCGCAATTTGCAGCGCGAACACCGCGAATTCACCGGTAACAGCAGTCGCTGCAAGCAAGGCAGTAATGCAGGTACCAATGTTTGCACCCAGGGTGAAGGGATAAACATCGCGAATTTTTAACACGCCGGTACCAACTAGCGGAACCATCAAGCTTGTAGTGGTGGATGAAGATTGTACCAGTACGGTAACCACTGAGCCTGAGAAGATGCCATGCAATGGACCACGACCAATCGCGTTTTTCAGCATATCTTTGGCACGACCGACCATTAGCTTCTTCATCACCTTACCCATCACAGTGATGGCACATACGATGGCAAAGATACCTAAACCGATCATCAACAAGCCACCTAGGTTGCCGGGTAGAACTGACTCTAAAGGAGACTGCACCATGTTCACAGCAGGTTTGGTCAGCGGCTTAACGAAATTCAGGCCTTTGATGCTCATGTCACCGGTTTGTGACAGTGGCGAAACCAACCATTGTGACAACTTGTTCAGCAAGCCGAACATCATTTCGAGCGGCAAGAAGATAGCCACGGCGAATAAGTTGAAGAAATCATGCACCGTGGCGCAACTGAATGCACGACGGAACTCTTCTTTGCAACGCGCATGGCCCAAGCTCACCAAGGTATTGGTGACTGTGGTGCCCACGTTTGCGCCCATTACCATTGGAATCGCTGTTTCAACCGGTAAGCCGCCTGCAACCAGACCAACGATAATAGAAGTAACCGTACTTGACGATTGGATCAGCGCCGTGGCGGCAATCCCTATCATCAAGCCAGCTACGGGGTGAGAAGCAAATTCGAATAAGGTCTTGGCCTCATCGCCCACGGCTAATTTAAAGCCGCTCCCTACCATGGCAACCGCCACCAGTAGTACATAAAGCATGACGGCGAGCTTGGTCCAACGGAACCAGTTCGAGGAGCTTTGGGTTGCCTCTACCGCTGTAGCATGGGGAGTCATAAGTTATCTCCGTGACAATTCGATGTCGGTTTTGTGTCAAAGCAAAATCAGCGGCGATAGTAAGAAGGGAATATTTCAGAAATATGACACAAATACTGCAGTGTTCATAAAATCCGATCTGGGTCGATGGGTTGGTAGGGTTGGATGGGGTTATGTGTATGATTATAATTAAAATTTAGGCCGTGTCACCCAAGTAGAAAAAACCGATATAAAAAATGTAACAACAACAAAGCGATTGCCACTATGCTAAATGGTGGACGGTAAAATTCGTTGACAAATGTTTAGACTGCGAATAAATCAATAGTAAGTGAGATTTTACATCGGTTTTTCCGATGTTTACTATCAGAACAAACGATTTTTAGAAAACGGGTCTGGCTGTCTAGACTACGGAAATCCACTTTTTTTGTATGGAGTGCTTAAATGACTGATGTCATTCGTCAGTTTCTAAAAATGGAATCTGCAGGAGGTATTGTGCTGATTATTGCGGCTGTGCTAGCGATGTTCGTGGCGAACTCGGGTTTACAGCCTTTATATGACAGCACGCTTCATACCTATGTTGCAGGTCTGTCCGTGGGTCACTGGATCAACGACGGCCTGATGGTGATTTTTTTCCTGCTGATTGGTTTAGAAGTTAAACGGGAATTAATCGAAGGGGCGTTAAACACCAAAGATAAAGCCACTTTCCCTGCCGTTGCGGCGGTGGGCGGTATGTTGGCACCCGCGCTGGTTTATTTAGCGTTTAACTGGGGTGACCCGCTTGCTGTGTCCGGTTGGGCGATTCCAGCAGCCACGGATATTGCCTTTGCCTTAGGTGTATTAGCGCTGTTAGGTAACCGTGTTCCCTTAGCTCTCAAAGTGTTCTTATTAGCACTGGCGATAATCGATGACTTAGGCGTTATCGTGATTATTGCCCTGTTTTATAGCAGCGACCTTTCCATCATGGCGCTCGCCAGTGCCTTTGTCGCAACTTTGGTACTGGTTGGGATGAATATGCGCAATGTCACCAATATTGCGGCCTATATTGTGGTTGGTTTGGTGCTTTGGTTCAGTGTCTTACAGTCAGGCGTGCATGCGACACTCGCGGGTGTGGTATTAGGTTTTGCGATTCCGTTGAAAGGCAAAACAGAGGATGCACCGTCACCACTGAAAAAGCTCGAACATGCACTGCATCCTTATGTATCGTATCTGATTCTGCCGATATTTGCGTTTGCTAATGCCGGCGTCTCGCTCGATGGCGTCTCGCTAGCAAGCTTGACCGAAATGCTACCTCTCGGTATTGCGTTAGGTCTGCTGATTGGTAAACCTCTCGGTATCTTTACCTTCAGTTGGGCAGCCGTAAAACTTGGTATTGCGAAAATGCCGGCAAGAGTGACATTTCCGCAAATCTTTGGGGTGTCCTTGCTGTGTGGTATTGGTTTTACCATGTCGATTTTCATCTCGTCACTGGCCTTCGTCGGTGTGAATGGTGAGTTCGTCACATTCTCTCGACTCGGGATCTTGATAGGATCAACCTTGTCGGCAGTGATTGGCTACTTGGTTCTGCATTTTATGTTGCCGCCAGCCAGCGCCTTTGAAGAAGGAGACGAAGATGAAGAAAATGGAGTTAGCGTTGATTACTAGTCTGTTGGGTGTCTCGGGAACGGCGCTTGCGGCGAATTACGAGACATATTGTCAAGGCAATAACGACAACAGCCAAGTATGCGAGGCCTACCTTGCAGGCGTCGAGGACGGCAAAGCGGCGGTGTCCGCTGATGTAGAGTCTACGCGCGACGCGGAAAGCTCAAGTTTCTCAGAGCGAGCGTTAGAGCATCGCGCCGGTGAGCGCGTGAGAAAGCCACTGGATAAAGACGATATGAAAAACTAACCCATTCATTTCGCTTGAAGGCGCCAAGTTGGCAGCGTAAGCTGCTGGCTTGGCGTTTTTTTATGGCAAGTCATGGCGCATCTTAATTACAACCACCTTTACTATTTTTGGATGGTTTGCAAGCAAGGCTCGATTACCAAAGGTGCCGATAAGCTTTGCTTAACCCCTCAAACGGTCACTGGACAAATCCGAGCACTCGAGCAACGACTTAATGGGAAGCTGACTAAGCGAAACGGCCGGCATGTTGAGCCCACAGAGTTGGGGCAGCTGGTGTTTCAATATGCGGATCGTATGTTTGGTTTGAGCTACGAAATGCTCGATATCGTTAATTACAGTCAGCAAGAGAATATCCTATTTGACGTTGGTGTCGCCGATGCATTATCCAAGCGGTTAGTCAGTCAGGTTTTACTCCACGCAGTACCTGACGATAACGCGATTCATTTGCGCTGTTTTGAGTCGACACATGAAATGTTGTTAGAGCAACTTTCCCAGCACAAATTGGATATGATTTTGTCGGACTGTCCGGTTGATTCGACGCAGCAAGCGGGGTTATTCAGCGTCAAACTGGGCGAGTGCAGTATGAGCTTGTTTGCCTCTCACCCAGATATATTGGCTGATATACCGCTCGCCACACTGCTTGCGAGCCAGAAATTGTTGATCCCAAGCCGCGCGACAGCGATGGGTCGCAAACTGATGCAGTGGTTTGATCAACAAGGTATTGTTCCCAATATTTTGGGGGAGTTTGATGACTCCGCGTTAATGAAAGCGTTTGGGATCAACCATCAGGCATTGTTTATCGCTCCCAGCAGCTATGCCAATGAAATCAGTGGTGTCGGTAATGTTGCACCGATTGCAAACCTGGAGACGGTCAAGGAAGAGTACTATGTGATTTTTGCTGAGCGAATGATTCAGCACCCCGCCGTCAAACGGATTTGCGAAGCTGATTACAGCCACTTATTCGTTTAGTTACAGGCTTGTGGTGAGATCGTGCTAGACTCGAGCAAGGTGGTAATAATTGAAGTGGTAGTCAAATGGATTTAGCCCAAATGCAACAAAACGGGCCGAAAGCGGTAAGCTTGCTGAAAGCCATGGCAAACGAAAAGCGTCTGTTTATTCTGTGCTATTTACTGCAAGGCGAACTTTCGGTTGGGCAGTTGGTTGAACGGGTGCCTTTGAGCCAGTCGGCCTTATCCCAGCATCTTGCTTGGTTACGTAAAGACGGTTTGGTGAATACGCGAAAAGAGGCGCAAACGGTCTATTACTCACTGAAAAGTGAAGAAGTGAAAGCGGTGATCCAGCTATTACACGATCTGTATTGCGTTGATTGAGAAAGCACATCAATCAACGCGCAATAAAAAAACCGGCCGAGGCCGGTTTTTTTATGCATGATGCAAAGCAAAAAGCTATTACAGCGCTTTGATTTGTGCTGCGAAGCTTGCTTTGTAACGTGCTGCTTTGTTCTTGTGGATCAGGCCTTTGGTGGCTGAACGATCAAGAATAGGCTGTACTTGCGCAAAAGCAGCAGTTGCCGCTTCTTTGTCGCCTGCAGCGATAGCAGCAGCAGTTTTCTTCATGTAAGTGCGCATCATAGAGCGACGGCTTGCGTTGTGCTGGCGACGCTTCTCAGATTGGATCGCACGCTTCTTAGCAGATTTGATATTCGCCAAGGGTCTAACTCCCAAATCTTTTGTTCGGTGACATTTCAAGGCGGAGGACTATGCCTCTTTTTGCCTCTATTGTCAATTCATTTGTGCAAATATCCGCCGCCCCAAGGTAGTGTTGGCGCTGCGGGGTTATCACGGTTAATATGGCGGCTGATTCTATCAGCATTTCAGGCTCTACGTCACCTTTATTTCCGTTTCGCGTGTCATTATTCGCTTGGCCTGCCTGAGTGAGCGAGCATCAACACGCATGGGATGGCACACAATAGAGGCACGTGTTTTCAAGAGGTAACCGTGAGTAAGCGACTATTACGCTCTGGGCTAATCGTTAGCACCATGACACTGGTGTCCCGCGTGTTGGGGCTGGTGCGGGATGTGGTGATTGCCAACTTGATGGGGGCAGGGGCTGCCGCCGATGTGTTTTTCTTCGCCAATAAAATCCCTAACTTTTTGCGTCGCTTATTCGCAGAAGGCGCGTTTTCACAGGCCTTTGTCCCCGTATTGACTGAATATCAGGCGCTGGATAAAGACGATAATCATCGGACGCAATCTCGCGAGCTGGTTGCCAATGTTGTCGGTACCTTGGGTGGGTTAGTGACGATTGTCACCCTGCTCGGTGTCATTGGCTCGCCTGTGTTGGCGGCGTTATTTGGGACCGGTTGGTTTGTCGACTGGTTGGATGGTCGCCCTGACGGGGCCAAGTTCGAGTTAGCGAGCTTGATGCTGAAAATCACCTTCCCGTACTTGTGGTTTATTACTTTCGTGGCGCTATCGGGCGCCATCCTGAATACGCTCAATAAGTTTGCCGTTTCGAGCTTTACCCCTGTATTCCTCAATGTTGCGATTATTGCCGCGGCGATTTGGCTGTCGCCCTATCTTGCACAACCTGAAATCGGTTTGGCGGTCGGGGTCTTTATCGGTGGATTGGTTCAGTTGCTGTTTCAGCTTCCTTTCTTATCGCAAGAGGGCATGCTGGTAAAACCCAAGTGGGGATGGCACCATCCTGGGGTGGTAAAGATCCGCAAACTGATGATCCCGGCTCTTTTTGGGGTCTCGGTGAGCCAGATTAACCTATTGTTTGATACCTTCATTGCCAGCTTTTTGATGACAGGCTCCATCAGTTGGCTTTATTACTCCGATCGTTTACTCGAGTTTCCGTTGGGCTTATTTGGCATTGCCATTGCGACTGTGATCCTGCCGGCGCTTTCCCAGCGCCATGTCGATAAATCGCCCATCCAATTTGCTGCGACCATGGATTGGGGGGTGCGCATGGTGTTGCTGCTGGGCATTCCTGCCATGGTGGGGTTGATTTTGTTAGCAAAGCCGATGCTGATGGTACTCTTTATGCGAGGCGAGTTCGGTGTCGACGATGTGCAGGCGGCCAGTTTATCGCTGGTGGCCTATGCCTGTGGATTGGTCAACTTTATGCTGATCAAAGTCCTCGCGCCCGGTTACTACGCACGACAAGACACCAAAACACCGGTGAAATTTGGTGTGATTGCCATGATAAGCAATATGGTGTTTAACGCTATCTTTGCCTATTTGTTCAGTTATGTTGGCCTTGCGATCGCCACGGCTTTATCGGCACTGATCAATGCAGGCTTGCTTTATCAAGGCCTACACCGTGCCGGTGTTTACCGTTTGTCTCGAGCGACGGCTTTATATATCGGCCGTTTAGTGGTTGCGGTAGCAGCAATGGTGGCGGTGTTAATAACACTGATGCCGACATTAAATGGCTGGGTCGAGATGTCACTGTCGATGCGCAGCATGGTATTGGTTGGACTTATCCTCGGTGGCAGTGTGGTGTATTTATGCACCGCACTGTTATGTGGTGTGCGACTGGGTGATATTCGTCATCGCGGGTAATTCAAGGGTCGGATGTGAATCCAGGGCTGATTGCCGGCCCTGACTAGTATATAATCCGCCAGTTTCAATAGTTCAAATAGTCAGCAGGCGATGGAATTAATCCGAGGTATCCATAACATACGAGCGCGCCACCGAGGTTGTGTCCTGACCATCGGTAACTTTGATGGTGTCCATTTGGGACATCAGGCGGTGTTGCGCCAAGTGGTGGAAAAGGCCCGAGCGCTGAACCTACCTGCGACTGTGATGCTGTTTGAACCGCAGCCGTTAGAGCTGTTTAAAGGTGAAAAAGCGCCGGCGCGCCTGTCGAGGTTGCGAGATAAATATACCCAGTTAGCGAAGCTGGGCGTTGACCGCCTGCTGTGTGTAAATTTCACCCCTGCATTTGCGGCCATGAGTGCTGATCACTTTGTTGACCGCTTGTTGGTCGAACAATTGGGTGTTAAGTTTCTGGTAGTCGGCGATGACTTTCGCTTTGGTTTGAAGCGAAGCGGTGATTTTGCGCGCCTCGCACGAGCAGGCCAGGAACATCACTTTGATGTGGTCAGTACCGAAAGTTTTTGCGTCAGTGACCGCCGAGTGAGCAGCACAGCGATTCGCGATGCGTTAGCCGCAGGTCATCTTGCCGAGGCGGGTGACATGTTGGGGCGACCTTACAGCATCTGTGGGCGTGTCGCGCATGGGCGTAAGTTAGGACGCACGATTGGCTTCCCGACCGCCAATGTATTGCTAAAACGCCGCGTTTCCCCGGTTTCAGGTGTGTATGCCGTACAAGTGGAAGGCGCCGTGACCGGACAGCGGTTACCCGGCGTGGCCAACGTTGGTGTACGGCCGACGGTCGACGGTGTACGCCAGCAGCTCGAAGTCCATCTATTTGATCAATCAATCGACTTATATGGCAAACAGCTGGAAGTTTATCTTTTGCATAAACTTCGCGATGAAACCAAATTCGCGTCTATTGACGCACTAAAAATGCAAATTCAACGAGATGCATCAGCTGCGCGTGCGTGGCTGGCTGATGTGAATAATGTCTAGAGTGTAACCTCCATACGGAATCAATAATCAATGAGTGACTATAAAGATACCTTAAACCTGCCGGAAACTGCGTTTCCGATGCGAGGTAATCTTGCTAAGCGCGAGCCTGATATGCTCAAGCGTTGGTACGATGAAGATCTGTACGGTGCTATCCGTCAAGCGAAGAAAGGCAAAAAAACATTTATTTTGCACGACGGTCCTCCGTACGCGAACGGCAACATTCATATTGGTCACTCAGTTAATAAAATTCTCAAAGACATTATTATTAAATCAAAAACGCTAGCGGACTACGACGCACCGTATGTACCTGGCTGGGATTGCCACGGCTTGCCGATTGAGCTGATGGTAGAGAAAAAAGTCGGTAAACCCGGTCAAAAAGTCTCAACCGCTGAGTTCCGTGAAAAGTGCCGTGAATACGCAGCCAAACAAGTGGAAGGTCAGAAGGCGGACTTTAAACGTCTTGGTGTTTTAGGTGAGTGGGACAAACCTTACCTGACCATGGACTTCAATACTGAAGCCAGCATCATCCGCGCGTTGGGTAAAATTGCCGCCAATGGACACTTGCACAAAGGCTTTAAGCCGGTGCACTGGTGTACGGACTGTGGCTCGGCCTTGGCAGAAGCTGAGGTGGAATATCAAGATAAAACCTCGCCATCGATTGATGTGATCTTTCGTGCGGTTGACGAACAAGCACTGATCAGTGCCTTTAACCTCGCCGGTGATCATCAAGGTGAAGGCGAAGTGGGTGTGGTGATCTGGACCACGACGCCTTGGACCTTGCCTGCTAACCGTGCGGTAGCGGTGGCCGCTGACCTTGAATATGTTTTAGTACAAGTTGAAAGCGAGCAACCTAAGCGCCTTATCGTCGCGGCCGAACTGGTCAAAGAGGTGATGGATCGTGCGGGTATTGAGCAATATCACAACCTCGGCTTCTGTAAAGGTGACGCGCTTGAACTTAAACGCGTAAAACACCCATTTTACGATTTTGATGTGCCCGTGATCTTGGGTGATCACGTCACGACAGAGTCGGGTACGGGTGTGGTACACACCGCACCTGGCCACGGCCAAGAAGACTTTGTGGTCGGTCAAAAATACGATCTTGAAGTCGCAAACCCAGTGGGTAGTAACGGGGTCTATTTACCGGATACCCCACTGTTTGCCGGCCAACATGTCTTTAAAGCCAATGACAGTGTGATTGAAGCGCTGAAAGCGCACGATGCACTGCTGCATCACCATGCTTATGAGCACAGCTACCCACACTGCTGGCGTCACAAAACGCCAATCATTTTCCGCGCCACACCGCAGTGGTTTATCTCGATGGAGAAAGCCGGCCTGCGTGATAAAGCGTTGCAAGAGATCAAGAACGTTGATTGGATCCCTGAGTGGGGCCAAAACCGTATTGAGTCGATGGTAGATGGTCGCCCTGATTGGTGTATTTCACGTCAACGTACATGGGGCGTGCCGATTGCGCTATTTGTTCACAAAGAAACCGCAGAGCTGCACCCAGACACGTTGAACTTGATTGAACAAGTTGCCGCACGGGTTGAGAAAGCGGGAATTCAAGCTTGGTGGGATCTGGATCTGAATGAACTGTTGGGTGATGACGCTGAACAGTATGAGAAAGTCCTCGATACGCTGGATGTTTGGTTTGACTCCGGTGCGACGCACTACGCGGTGGTCAACCAGCGCGACGAGTTTAACGGCCAAGAAGCAGATATGTACCTCGAAGGGTCAGATCAGCATCGTGGTTGGTTCCAGTCTTCGTTGATGACCTCGGTGGCGATCAAAGGCAAAGCACCGTATCGCAAAGTACTGACCCATGGTTTCACGGTTGACGGCAAAGGCCGCAAGATGTCGAAATCACTGGGGAATACTGTCTCGCCGCAAGATGTGATGAACAAACTGGGCGCCGATATCCTGCGTCTGTGGGTGGCATCAACCGACTACACCGGTGAGATCACGGTATCGGATGAGATCCTAAAACGTAGCGCTGATGCGTATCGCCGTATTCGTAATACAGCGCGCTTCCTGCTGGCAAACCTGCATGGTTTTGATCCTAAGCAAGACAGTGTCGCAGCCGATGAGCTGGTGGCGGTTGACCGCTGGGCGGTAGGGCGTGCATTAGCAGCACAACAAGAGATCACCGAAGCGTTTGAAGCTTGCAACTTCCACCAAGTCACCCAACGCTTGATGCAATTCTGCTCGATTGAGATGGGCTCTTTCTATCTGGATATCATCAAAGATCGTCAGTACACCGCGAAAGCGGGGAGCCACGCGCACCGTAGTTGCCAAACCGCGCTGTTCCACATTGTCGAAGCGCTGGTACGTTGGATGGCACCGATTATGTCGTTCACGGCAGATGAGATCTGGAATGAAATGCCTGGCGAACGCGGCAAGTTTGTGTTCACCGATGTCTGGTATGACGGCTTGTTTGGCTTAGAAGACGATGCGGTGCTCAACAATGCATTCTGGGCAAAACTGCTGGATGTGCGTGCCGCGGTGAATAAAACCCTCGAACAGGCCCGTAATGACAAGGTCATTGGTGGTTCACTCGAAGCCGAAGTCACATTGTACGCGCCAGCGGAATTTGCGCAAAAGCTGCAAATGATGGGCGATGAATTGCGCTTTGTGCTGCTGACCTCGAAAGCAACAGTGATCGCTGGTGAGGCGCCATCTTCTGCGACGCAAACGGATGTGGAAGGATTATCTGTTGACGTTGTGGCGTCTGAAGCGAAAAAATGTGACCGCTGTTGGCACCATGTTGCTGATGTAGGCACGATCGAAGGACACGAAGAAATTTGTGGCCGCTGTGTGACTAACATTGCAGGAGAAGGCGAAACTCGCCAATTTGCGTGATGACCTCTCACTCACTCTCGCAATCAGGATGGCGCTGGCTTTGGCTGGCGCCTCTGGTTTTCGTTTTAGACATTGGCAGTAAGTGGCTGGTGATGAATACCATGGGCTATGGTCCCGCAAACCGCATTGAATTGCTGCCGTTTTTTAATCTTACTTACGTCCATAATCATGGTGCGGCATTTAGCTTTTTAAGCGATGCCGGCGGTTGGCAGCGTTGGCTTTTTAGCGTTATCGCGTTGGGCGTGAGCGGCTTGCTCACATACTGGATGCGAGTGACACCGGCGAGCAAGCGCATGCTCAATATCGCCTATGCCATGATCATCGGCGGCGCATTGGGCAACTTATTTGATCGCCTCGTTCATGGCTATGTGATCGATTTTCTCGACTTTTTCATTGGCAATTCACATTGGCCTGCTTTTAATCTCGCTGACTCAGCCATTTGTGTCGGCGCCGTTTTAGTGGTGCTAGACAGTTTTCGTCATGAGCAGTCATCGGCGACCTAGGGGTCGCTCGTAGTAATTAGCCCAACACGACTTTCGATAAGGACAGATCATGAAAGCGATTAGCGCATCCAGCGAAGTATTGATGCACTTTACCATTAAGCTTGAAGATGGCTCGGTCGCCGACAGCACCCACAATGCCGGAAAACCCGCTAAGTTAGTGATGGGAGACGGCAGCTTGACCGAGAACTTTGAGCGTTGTCTGTTAGGGCTGCATGAAGGGGAACAAAGCAGCTTTACGCTGGCACCTGAAGATGCATTCGGCCAGCCAAACCCGGATAATATCCACTATATGGACCGCCGTCAGTTTGGGGGAGACACGCCTGCTGAAGTGGGTGCCATCATTGCGTTTAGCGGTCCTCAAGGACAAGAAATTCCCGGTATCGTGACCGAGGTCAGCGGCGAATCTGTGACGGTCGATTTCAATCATCCGTTGGCAGGGAAAACCGTGATTTTTGACGTAGAAATAATCAGTGTGCAATAAGGCAAAGTCATGAAGATCCTACTTGCGAATCCCCGAGGCTTTTGTGCTGGCGTCGATCGCGCGATCAGCATCGTTGAACGTGCTCTGGAAATTTATCAGCCTCCCATTTATGTGCGCCATGAAGTGGTGCATAACCGATTTGTGGTGGAAGGCCTAAAGCAACGCGGCGCGGTGTTTGTGGAACAATTAAGCGAAGTGCCTGATGACAGCATTGTGATCTTCTCGGCCCACGGTGTCTCGCAAGCGGTGCGCAATGAAGCCAAATCCCGTCAACTGACAGTATTTGATGCAACCTGCCCCTTGGTGACCAAAGTACATATGGAAGTGGCACGTGCCAGTCGTAAAAATATGGAAGTAGTGCTGATTGGCCATGCTGGACACCCCGAGGTAGAAGGCACTATGGGTCAATATGCCAGTGAAACTGGCGGTATGTACTTGGTTGAAACGCCAGCGGATGTGCACACGCTTCAAGTCAACGACCCAGATAACTTGCATTATGTGAGTCAAACCACGCTGTCAGTGGACGAAACCGCTGATGTGATTGATACCTTGCGTCAGGTTTTCCCCAACATTCAAGGCCCACGCAAAGATGATATCTGCTACGCGACCCAAAACCGCCAAGATGCAGTACGTGATCTCGCCCAAAGCTGTGATGTGATGGTGGTGGTGGGCTCGAAGAATAGCTCGAACTCAAACCGTCTCCGCGAGTTATCGGAAAAACTGGGAACCCCGGCGTACTTGACCGACTGTGCGGAAGACATTGATCCAGCGTGGTTCGAGGGTAAGCACACGGTTGGGATCACCGCTGGCGCCTCGGCACCAGAAGAATTGGTTGATTTGATCATCGCCCGCGTGAAGGCGTTGGGCGCCACCGAGGTAGAAAACCTGAGTGGCCGTGAAGAAAACATGTTCTTCGAAGTGCCGAAAGAGTTACAAATTCGTGAGGTGACCTAGTCACCCATCGACAAAATTAAAGGGAAGCGAAGGCTTCCCTTTTTGTTAGCTCTCTTCTGAGCCACTCTCAGCAATATACAAGCTGAAACGAACGCGCTACAGTGATGGGTTAATGGATAGGTGGCCAGCGCTGCTGGTGAAGTAAAAAAGGGGAGAACCATGGTACGTATTGCCATTGCTGGTGCAGCCGGCCGTATGGGACGCAATCTTATTCAAGCTGTTACGCAATACGCAGGCGCAACATTGGGGGCGGCGAGTGAGCGGCCTGAATCAAGCTTGATTGGGACGGATGCAGGGGAACTGGCGGGTGTGGGCCGTCTCGGCGTGCAAGTGGTGGACGATCTGGCCAAAGTGGCGGATGACTTCGATGTGATCATTGATTTTACCGCACCAGCGGCCACACTCGCGAACTTGGCGTTGTGCCAACAAAAAGGCAAGCAGTTGGTGATTGGAACAACTGGATTTGATGACGCGCAAAAGCAAACCATCCAGGATGCCTCAGAGGCGACGGCAGTGGTGATGGCCCCCAATTACAGTGTCGGCGTCAACCTTGTATTTAAACTGCTTGAACAAGCCGCCAAAGTGATGGGTGAGGAATGCGACATTGAGATTGTTGAGGCCCATCATCGCCATAAAGTGGATGCGCCATCGGGCACAGCACTGGGAATGGGAGAAGCGATTGCCGGAGCGATGGGAAACCAGCTGAGTGATGTCGCTGTGTATGCCCGAGAAGGGATCACCGGCGAGCGTAGCAAAAATGAGATTGGCTTTGCCACCATTCGTGCTGGCGATATCGTGGGTGAGCATACCGCCATGTTTGCGGATATTGGCGAGCGTGTTGAAATCACGCACAAAGCGTCAAGTCGTTCCACCTTTGCCAAGGGAGCGGTCCGTGCCGCGGTATGGCTCAATCAACACCAGCAAGGTTTTTATACCATGCAGGATGTACTTAATCTTAAATAATTATGCATCGCGCTTCGGCGCGATGTTTTTTTATCCCCCCTTTCTTTTTCTCATGCAACGCACTTCATATTGTCGTGATTTTTGCTTTGTTTTCCCCTTGTTGACAGCATTTCGACGCGATAACTCTTCCAGTTATGATCTTTGTTGCGCAGTAAACGTTTGCGCACGCCAGTTTTATGTTTCTCTCTCGGTTTGGGTAAAAAAGTTATTTCTCTGCCAATTTATCTAGCTCTTTGGTTTAAAAATAAAGACAAGATTGTGCTTTATCTTGCTTAGGTGGTCTGTTTTTCTTGAGTGCTTAGTAAATACAATAAAAAGTAGCACGCATTATTGACAGCCAAACCTTGCATCTCTAGAATGCGCGCAATTTGTCAAAATTCAGCTTGACGTGAGTTTTGATCTTAGATGGAATACGTGAATGCAACGTTAGTCGTAAAAAGTGCATTTCTATATAACTGGAGGTTGTCTTGAGCAAGTCTGCGCTCTTAGTCCTAGAAGATGGGACAGTGTTCCACGGTACCCCGATCGGCGCTGATGGCACCGCGGTGGGAGAAGTGGTTTTCAATACCTCGATGACGGGGTATCAAGAAATATTAACCGACCCCTCTTATTCCCGTCAGATCGTAACACTTACCTATCCCCATATTGGCAACACCGGCACCAACACCGAAGACGAAGAATCCTCCCAAGTCCACGCCCAAGGCCTCGTCATTCGCGATCTTCCCCTGTTAGCTAGCAATTTCCGCAATCAACAATCCCTCTCTGATTACCTCAAACAACACAATATTGTTGGCATCGCCGACATTGATACCCGTAAGCTCACTCGTTTGCTACGTGAAAAAGGGGCGCAGAATGGCTGTATTGTGGCCGGAGAGAGCGTTGATGAAGCGCTGGCGCTGGCCAAGGCGCAAGATTTTCCGGGTTTGAAAGGGATGGATCTTGCCAAAGAAGTGACGACGCAGGAGCGTTACAGCTGGACGCAAGGGTCATGGCAGCTGCATCAGGGTCTACCAGATGCATTGCCGGACAGTGAATTGCCTTACCATGTTGTCGCTTACGACTTTGGTGCCAAGCGCAACATCTTGCGCATGTTGGTCGACCGCGGCTGCCGTTTGACTGTGGTACCGGCAACCACCCCGGCAGACGAAGTGCTGGCGATGAATCCCGATGGTGTCTTCTTATCTAATGGCCCTGGCGATCCGGCGCCGTGTGATTATGCGATTGCGGCCACCCAAACCTTCTTAGCGGAAGGCGTGCCATTATTTGGTATTTGCTTGGGGCACCAAATCTTGGCGCTAGCGAGCGGCGCGAAAACGGTCAAAATGAAGTTTGGCCACCATGGTGCTAACCATCCGGTGAAAGATTTAGAGCGTGGGGTGGTGATGATCACCAGCCAAAACCACGGCTTTGCCGCAGACAATGACAGCTTGCCTGACACATTACGTGCGACGCATGTGTCCTTGTTCGATGGCAGCTTGCAAGGGATCCATCATACCGAGAAGCCTGCCTTTAGCTTCCAAGGGCACCCTGAAGCAAGCCCGGGGCCACATGATGCTGCGCCCCTTTTCGATCACTTTATCGACCTCATCAAACAACACCGCGCCTAATTGGAGTCGTTGAGCATGCCAAAACGCACAGACATCAAAAGCATTCTTATCCTGGGCGCAGGCCCAATCATTATTGGCCAAGCCTGCGAGTTCGACTATTCAGGGGCACAAGCGTGTAAGGCGCTGCGTGAAGAAGGGTATCGTGTCATTCTGGTGAACTCGAACCCTGCCACTATCATGACCGACCCAGAAATGGCCGATGCGACCTACATTGAGCCGATTCAATGGCAGGTTGTGAAACACATCATCGACAAAGAACGTCCTGATGCAATTTTGCCGACCATGGGCGGACAAACCGCACTGAACTGTGCGCTAGATCTCGAGCGCCACGGCGTACTCGCCGAATTCGGTGTGGAGATGATCGGCGCCACAGCAGATGCAATTGATAAAGCCGAAGACAGACACCGTTTCGATGAAGCCATGCGCAGCATTGGCCTTGAGTGTCCTCGTGCAGGGATTGCCCATAGCATGGATGAAGCCTACAAGGTTTTAGGTGAAGTCGGTTTCCCTTGCATCATCCGTCCCTCTTTTACGATGGGAGGAACCGGAGGCGGGATCGCTTATAACAAAGAAGAGTTCGAGGAAATTTGTGAACGCGGTCTCGACCTGTCCCCCACCAATGAGCTTCTGATTGATGAGTCGTTGATTGGTTGGAAAGAGTATGAAATGGAAGTGGTGCGGGATAAAAATGATAACTGCATCATTGTTTGTTCGATTGAAAACTTCGATGCCATGGGCGTCCACACCGGCGACTCCATTACGGTGGCACCTGCGCAAACGCTGACCGACAAAGAATATCAATTGATGCGAAATGCATCACTGGCGGTGCTGCGTGAAATTGGTGTTGAGACGGGCGGCTCGAACGTACAGTTTGGTATTGATCCTAAAACTGGACGCATGGTCATCATCGAGATGAACCCTCGTGTGTCACGCTCTTCCGCGCTCGCATCAAAAGCCACCGGTTTCCCGATTGCCAAGGTGGCGGCTAAGCTTGCTGTCGGCTTTACCCTTGATGAGTTGATGAACGACATCACAGGCGGTGCGACTCCGGCTTCTTTTGAACCCACCATCGACTATGTCGTGACCAAAATTCCGCGCTTTAACTTTGAAAAATTTGCCGGAGCGAATGACCGTTTGACCACGCAAATGAAGTCAGTGGGCGAGGTAATGGCTATTGGCCGTAACCAGCAAGAGTCACTGCAAAAAGCCTTGCGTGGTTTGGAAGTGGGCGCGTCAGGTTTTGATGAGATGGTGAATCTGGACGACGACGATGCTCTGACTCGCATTCGTCATGAGCTCAAAGAGCCAGGAGCAGAGCGTATTTGGTTCATTGCGGATGCGTTCCGAGCCGGCATGTCAGTTGATGGTGTCTTTAATCTGACTAACATCGACCGCTGGTTCTTGGTGCAAATTGAAGACATCGTCAAACAGGAACAACAAGTCCGCGAGCATGGCTTTGCAGGGCTTAATGAAACCGCATTGCGCCAGCTAAAACGCAAAGGGTTTGCCGATGCGCGTCTTGCCAAATTGCTGGGTGTGTCTGAAATTGAAGTCCGCAAGTTGCGCGATAAATTCAACATTCATCCTGTGTACAAGCGCGTAGATACCTGCGCTGCGGAGTTTGCGTCAGATACTGCCTACATGTACTCCAGCTATGATGAGGAGTGTGAGTCGCAGCCAACCGACAAGAAAAAGATCATGGTATTGGGCGGTGGTCCGAACCGCATCGGTCAAGGCATTGAATTCGATTACTGTTGCGTGCACGCGTCACTGGCGCTACGTGAAGATGGCTATGAAACCATCATGGTTAACTGTAACCCTGAAACCGTCTCGACCGACTACGATACGTCCGACCGTCTCTACTTTGAACCTGTGACGCTTGAAGATGTACTGGCGATTGTACGTGTTGAGCAACCGGAAGGCGTGATTGTGCAATACGGGGGGCAAACGCCACTGAAATTGGCACGTGACCTTGAAGCGGCTGGGGTAGCGATTATTGGTACTAGCCCAGATGCGATTGACCGCGCGGAAGACCGTGAGCGTTTCCAAGATGCCGTGCAGCGCCTAGGGCTCAAGCAGCCGGCGAATGCAACGGTGACCGCGTTAGAGCAAGCGGTTGAAAAGGCTAAAGACATTGGCTATCCACTGGTGGTACGTCCTTCCTATGTTCTAGGCGGACGAGCGATGGAAATTGTCTACGACGAGACCGATCTGCGTCGTTACTTTAACGAAGCCGTAAGTGTGTCGCACGAATCCCCAGTATTGCTCGACCATTTCCTCGACGATGCCACGGAAGTGGATATTGATGCGGTGTGTGATGGTGAAACCGTGGTGATTGGTGGCATCATGGAACACATCGAGCAAGCGGGTGTGCACTCCGGTGACTCGGCCTGCTCACTGCCGGCTTACACCCTCAGCGATGACATTCAAGATCGGATGCGCGAGCAAGTGCGTAAGTTAGCGTTGGAGCTGGGGGTCAGTGGCCTCATGAACACGCAGTTTGCGGTTAAAGATGATGAGATCTACCTGATCGAAGTGAACCCGCGTGCCGCACGAACGGTGCCGTTTGTGTCGAAAGCAACCGGTGTGCCACTCGCCAAAATTGCAGCGCGAGTGATGGCGGGCCAATCATTGACTGAGCAAGGCTTTACCCAAGAGGTGATCCCGCCTTACTACTCAGTCAAAGAAGTGGTGTTACCCTTCAACAAGTTCCCCGGTGTTGACCCATTGTTGGGCCCTGAAATGCGTTCAACCGGTGAAGTGATGGGAGTTGGCGACACCTTTGCTGAAGCGTTCGCTAAAGCGGATTTAGCGTGCGGAAAAGCCTACAGCGAAGGGGGACGCGCACTGCTATCGGTACGTAACAATGACAAGCAACGTGTGGTCGACTTGGCCGCTAAGCTGCTGAAATTAGGGTTTGAGCTGGATGCCACTCACGGTACCGCCGTGATTTTGGGCGAAGCGGGTATCAATCCTCGGTTGGTCAACAAGGTTCACGAAGGACGCCCTCATATTCTTGACCGGATCAAGAACGGTGAGTACAGCTACATTGTGAATACCACCGAAGGACGCCAAGCGATTGAAGACTCGAAAGTGCTACGTCGTGGCGCACTCGCTGCCAAGGTGAACTATACCACCACACTCAATGCTGCCTTTGCCACTTGTATGGCATTGACGGCGGCAGACATGAGCAAAGTCAATTCGGTGCAAGCGCTTCATGCGCGCGTATTGAATAAGTAAACGACGACGTGCTGATACAGAGAGCGCCCACCATCCGGTGGGCGTTTTTTTTGCTAAAGGCGCGTTTAAGGCTGCAGACGACGATGAATTAGCGCCTGATAAAGCTCTCGCTCGAACTGAGTGATGGGGGCTGGCACGTTATCTGGCAAGGCCTCGTCATCAGGGTGGTAGTGGCTAACCAGCTGTACCACAATTTGCTGCTGATTGTCGTCAGTTTCAATAAACCCTGCCAAATTATGACTGCCATAAAGTGAACCACTTTTCGCAAATAACCGCCCTTTGATGGGCGCGCGACGCACACTCTGGCGGTATTTTAAGGTGCCATCAATCCCGGCGATGGGCAGCATCGCTTTGAGGCCTAATTCTGGGTGGGTGAGAATATAGTGCACCACCTCAGAAAGCTGCCGTGCACTTAAACGATTATTCCGCGATAGCCCTGAGCCATCAACCATGATGGCATGGGTAAGATCCAGCCCTTTCTCGGCGAGGATCGCCTTCACCGCCGCCACGCCATTTCGGTACGATCCCGGTTGCTGAAAATACCGCTGGCCGACTGTTTTCAGCAGGTTATCCGCAATTAAGTTATCCGAGTCTTTTATCATGCGGGTCAGCAAGGCTTCCAAGTTGACGGAGTCGTGACGCGCCAGCTCTCGGGCTTGGCTTGGAGTGCGCGCCTGTACAATATTGCCTGTTACTTTGACGCCGAGCCGGGCTAATTCATCGGCAATTATCGCTTTCACATAAGCGGGCGGATTTTGCACGGCAAAATTGAGCGGCAGCGGTCGCTCTCGATGCGCTAAACAGCCAGAAAAACGATAATGATTGCGGGGAGTTGCGGTAAGGTCTAAGTCACAGTGTGCCGCGTCTTTTTGCTCTTCACTGACCGCTCGAGCTTCAGTCGTCACTGTGATCGGTTGATGGCTAGGAACATGGACACGGGTATGCTCGGCGTCTGGTGTGCTGTATATCGCGCCTTGCACACAATTGTGATTGAGCGCAATGGACGTCGAGGGAGCGCTATAACATACAGCGAGAATATCCCACGGCCAGCCAACGGCGCGTGATTTACCGCTAAAGATATGACCATCTAAAAAGACGTTATTAATCGTGGTGAGCCCTCGTGCGGGCAGCTGGCGAAGTAGTTGGCGCAAGTCTTTGCGTGTGAGCAGCGGATCACCGCTAAACACCAGTGCAATATCATCACCAGCTTGGACTAACCGAGTAGAAAAACGAAAGGTCTCTGGCAGATATAAGCGAGCGGCGAGACCGGTTACCAGCTTTTGCGTGCTGGCTGGCGGCAGTAATGCATCCGCTTGCAAGGCAACTTGAGGATGATTGGTTTTGACATCACTCACCCACAATGCCAGTTGGCTACCTTGGGGGAGGACTGGGGTGAGCTGTTCAACGCGCAGTGATTGCGAAAGGGCGGGCGAAAGGGCGCTGATCAATAAAACGCCAACCAGTACAATCGTTTGTCGAATAAAACCTGTCATGAATGCGTGCTCGGTCAGTTCTGTCTTTGCTCATCCTACCTTGTATAGCATTGAAGACAAGCGTCAAACGCACGCCGGCTGCGGCTGTACGTGCTTTTGTACCGGTGCGTGCCGTATAGGCCTCACGCTTTGCTTGGATCAAAGGTGATTTTGCGCGGATTCTTGTTTACAATCTGATGAAAGAGTTGAATTACGCCGCGCCCGAATCTTTGGTTTGGGCGTGGCTTTGTTTTGCCAAAATCCCTATGCTGCGGATTGAAAGAGGTAATGTCATTTATGGATAAAGTGCCAATGACCGTACGCGGTGAGAAACTGCTGCGTGAAGAGCTGGATAAGTTGATCAAGCGTCGCCCTGAGATCTCCAACGCTATTGCTGAGGCGCGTGAACTGGGCGATCTAAAAGAAAACGCAGAGTACCATGCCGCTCGCGAGGAGCAAGGCATCTGCGAAGCGCAAATCCGTGACATCGAATATAAACTCTCGGTGGCACAAGTGATTGATGTCACCAAGATGCCACAAAACGGCAAAGTGATTTTTGGGGCGACCGTGACACTGATTGACGTGAACACGGACGAGGAAGTGACGTATCGCATCGTTGGTGACGATGAGGCGGATATCAAAGCGAACTTGATCTCAGTGAATTCCCCCATTGCCCGTGGTTTGATTGGTAAAGATGAAGGTGACGAAGTCAGCATCACGACACCGGGTGGGTTAAAAGAATTCGAAATCGATAAAGTCGAGTATCTTTAAGAGAAAGTGTTACAGAGTGTAAACATTCTCTGACTTTGACACAGTAAAAAGGCCGCAATGCGGCCTTTTTGTTAAGGTATGCGGCAGGTTACCGCGAACCATTCGGTTATTTGCGCGGCAGCTCGATTTTACGCTCTTCGCTTTGGCGATAGATCACCAAGGTTTTACCAATAACCTGTACTTTTTCTGCGCCAGTTTCACGAATAATGGCGTCAACAATCAGGTTCTTGGTCTCGCGGTCTTCAGAGGCCACTTTCACCTTAATCAGCTCATGGTGGTCAAGAGCAAGCTCAATTTCAGCGACCACGGCTTCGGTTAAGCCATTTGCGCCCATCAATACAACGGGCTTGAGCTGATGAGCCAGTCCTTTGAGATACTGTTTTTGTTTGGTGCTGAGTTTCATGTTGGCTCGATTTCTATTTGCTAGGGGTTGAAAACATGCCATTCTAACGCCATCTCACCACAAACTGAAACAGTATAAATGGTGCTCATCGTGTTGCTGGCGGTTGAGCGCGATTGCCGACATGGCCAGAAAGGTGAGAAAGCAGGAACAACGCGTTGAATTCCCGCTGAATGCGACCCAAAGCGAGAGCCACTTTTAGGAAAACCATGAGTAAAAAAAAGCACTCTGCTAGCTCCGGACGCTGGCTAAAAGAACATTTTGACGATAAATACGTCAACGAAGCACAAAAAAAAGGGTATCGCTCACGCGCTATCTTTAAACTTGAAGAAATTCAGCAAAAAGACAGTATTCTAAAACCGGGCATGACAGTGGTTGATTTGGGGGCCGCGCCGGGCGGATGGTCGCAATACGCGGCGACGCAAGTCGGCGACGAGGGCCAAGTCATTGCGTGTGACATTCTACCAATGGACTCGCTGCCCGGTGTCAGTTTCTTACAAGGGGACTTTCGCGAACAATCTGTCCTTGATGCACTGTTAGATCGTATCCAACCGGACATGGTTGATGTGGTGATGTCCGATATGGCACCGAACATGAGTGGTAATCAAGCGGCGGACCAACCTCGTGCGATGTACCTCGTCGAGCTTGCGCTCGAAATGTGTCGTGAAGTATTGGGGCCTGATGGCGCCTTTATTGTAAAAGTATTTCAAGGCGAAGGCTTTGATCAGTATTTGGCCGAAGTGCGTAAAATGTTTAAAGCGGTCAAAATTCGGAAACCTGACTCGTCACGTGCGCGCTCACGTGAGGTCTACATTGTGGCTACAGGTTATAAACTGTAGTACCCTTACATTTATCTATCTCAGTTATGCGAGGCTAACACCTTGAGTGACATGGCAAAAAACTTGATTTTGTGGCTGGTTATCGCCGTTGTCTTGATGTCTGTGTTCCAAAGCTTTGGACCAGGCGACAGCGCCGGTCGTCAAGTCGACTACACCACCTTCGTACGTGAAATCGGCAACGATCAAATACAGGAAGTAACGTTTGATGATCGTGAGCTGACCATTACCCGACGTGACGGCTCACGCTATGTCACTTTCATGCCTGTGTATAACGATCCTAAGTTGCTGGACGACTTGCTCAACAAAAACGTGCGCGTAAAAGGCACGCCACCTGAAGAGCCAAGCATGCTGGCCTCGATCTTCATCTCATGGTTCCCCATGTTGCTGCTGATTGGGGTATGGATTTTCTTCATGCGCCAAATGCAAGGTGGCGGCGGTAAAGGCGCCATGTCATTTGGTAAATCCAAAGCCAAAATGATGAGTGAAGAGCAAGTTAAAACCACCTTCAGTGACGTGGCTGGCTGTGATGAAGCTAAAGAAGACGTCAAAGAGCTGGTGGATTACTTGCGCGACCCGAGCCGCTTCCAGAAGTTAGGGGGTAAGATCCCGACCGGCGTACTCATGGTTGGTCCTCCGGGTACCGGTAAAACCTTGCTGGCAAAAGCGATTGCCGGTGAAGCGAAAGTGCCTTTCTTTACCATCTCGGGGTCTGACTTTGTAGAAATGTTCGTGGGTGTGGGTGCCTCACGCGTACGTGACATGTTCGAACAAGCCAAGAAAGCGTCGCCGTGTATCATCTTTATCGATGAGATTGATGCGGTGGGCCGCCAACGTGGTGCGGGCCTTGGGGGCGGTCACGATGAACGTGAGCAAACCTTGAACCAAATGCTGGTTGAAATGGATGGTTTTGAGGGCAACGAAGGCGTGATTGTGATTGCCGCGACTAACCGCCCAGACGTTCTGGACCCCGCGTTATTGCGTCCTGGCCGTTTTGACCGTCAAGTGGTGGTCAGCCTGCCAGATGTCCGTGGTCGTGAACATATTTTGAAAGTACACATGCGCAAAGTGCCGTTGGGTAATGACGTCGATGCATCTTTGATTGCGCGGGGTACACCCGGGTTTTCGGGGGCCGACCTTGCCAACTTGGTGAACGAAGCTGCGTTGTTCTCCGCGCGTGGCAACAAGCGCGTGGTGTCGATGGTCGAGTTTGAGCTTGCCAAAGACAAAATCATGATGGGTGCTGAGCGCCGCTCGATGGTGATGTCGGAAGAGACCAAAGAGTCGACTGCGTACCACGAAGCAGGACACGCGATTGTCGGTCGTTTAGTGCCTGAGCACGATCCTGTGTACAAAGTGTCGATTATCCCGCGTGGCCGTGCGCTAGGTGTCACTATGTACTTGCCAGAGCAAGACAGAGTCAGCATGTCTCGTCAGCACCTTGAGTCGATGATTTCGAGCCTTTATGGTGGTCGCTTGGCCGAAGAGCTTATTTATGGCAAAGACAAAGTGTCGACCGGGGCATCAAACGATATTGAGCGCGCGACCGATATCGCCCGTAAGATGGTGACGCAATGGGGTTTCTCCGAGAAGTTAGGCCCACTGCTTTATGCTGAAGATGAAGGTGAAGTCTTCCTTGGTCGCTCTGTGACGCAGACCAAGCATGTGTCTGATGACACTGCGCGCCTGATTGATAGCGAGATCCGTGACATCATCGACCGTAACTATCACCGTGCGAAAGAGATCCTAGAAGAAAACATGGATATCATGCACGCGATGAAAGATGCACTGATGAAGTACGAGACCATTGATGCTGCCCAAATTGATGACCTGATGGCACGTCGCGATGTTCGCGAGCCAGCTGGTTGGGAAGGTGGCAGTGGTGGCTCATCTTCGGATGACACACCGAAAAAACCAGAGGCTTCCTCTGAAGCGTCTGATGATAAAAAGCAAAAACCGCTAGACTCAGAAAACCAATCTGAAGCCTAAGCCCACGCGATATAAAACCCCGATTTTATCGGGGTTTTTTTGATCCTTGTTGGGACATCTCATGGAAATAACACACAAAAATAAACAACTCTCCCTGGATAGCCCTGTTGTAATGGGCATTCTCAATGTCACCCCAGATTCTTTCTCTGATGGGGGGCAATATCAGCAATCGAACAAAGCGATTGAACATGCCATGCAAATGCTTGCTGATGGCGCCACGATTCTCGATATCGGTGGTGAATCGACCCGTCCCGGCGCTGCTGACGTGGCAGAACAAGAAGAAATCGATCGGGTTGTACCTGTCATAAAAGCCATTCGTGCCCAATCGGACTGTTGGATTTCTATTGATACCAGCAAAGCGGCTGTGATGCGTGCCGCGATAGAGGCGGGGGCGGACTTGATTAATGATGTACGTGCCTTGCAAGAGCCCGGCGCACTCGAGGTGGCAGCTGAACGACAAGTGCCTGTGTGTATTATGCACATGCAAGGGCAGCCGCGTACCATGCAAGCTGCGCCAGCCTATGACAATGTTACCCGTGACGTAAAAGCGTTTTTAACCGAGCGAATCCAAGCATGTGAAGCTGCCGGCATTTCAAGACAGCAGATTATCCTTGACCCTGGCTATGGGTTTGGTAAAAGCTTGGCCCACAATTATCAATTGCTTGCCGAGTTAGACAGCTTCCATGATTTTGGCTTGCCGGTGTTAGCGGGCATGTCGCGTAAATCAATGATCTATAAGCTAGTCGATAAGACACCACACGACATTTTAGGTGGTAGCATTGCATGCGCGACCTTGGCAGCGCAGAAAGGTGCGCAAATTATTCGCGTTCATGATGTGAAAGAAACGGCGGACGCGCTGCGTGTGGTCGCCATGACAAAGCGTGCAGGCGCACTAGGAGAATAAAAATAATGGCAGAACGTAAATATTTCGGTACCGATGGGGTACGTGGCAAGGTAGGTGAATTCCCAATTACCCCTGAGTTTATGCTCAAGCTTGGTTGGGCAGCAGGGCGTGTCTTGTCGCAACAAGGCACTCGTAAGGTACTGATTGGTAAGGATACCCGGATTTCAGGCTATATGCTCGAATCGGCCCTCGAGTCAGGTTTATCTGCCGCAGGTCTTGAGGCCGCATTTACCGGTCCGATGCCAACCCCTGCGATCGCATATCTGACTCAAACCTTCCGCGCTGAAGCGGGCATTGTGATCTCGGCTTCTCATAATCCGCACTACGATAATGGAATTAAATTTTTCTCGTCGGAAGGCACCAAGCTACCCGATGCGGTTGAGCTGGCTATCGAAGCTGAACTTGAAAAGCCGTTGAGCTGTGTGGAGTCCGCCGAGCTGGGTAAAGCGAGCCGTATCAATGATGCCGCGGGGCGCTACATCGAATTCTGTAAAGGCACCTTCCCCAGCGCACTAAGCCTGAGCGGGCTAAAGATTGTGCTCGATTGCGCGCATGGTGCAACCTACCATATTGCTCCTTCGGTATTCAGAGAGTTGGGGGCAGAGGTAACGACGATTGGTTGCGCCCCCAACGGCACCAACATTAACGACAAAGTTGGTGCGACAGACGTGCGTGCGTTGCAGCAGCGTGTTCTGGAAGAAAAAGCGGATCTTGGCGTTGCGTTTGACGGGGACGGCGATCGCGTGATCATGGTGGATCATCTTGGTAACAAGGTCGATGGTGATCAAATCGCCTATATCATTGCGCGTGAGAGTCTGCGTCGCGGTGAACTCAAAGGTGGTGTCGTTGGTACCCTGATGACCAACATGGGCATGGAACTGGCGCTTAAGTCGCTGGGCATTCCTTTTGCACGCGCCAAAGTCGGTGATCGCTATGTGATGGAAATGCTGCAAGAGAAAGGTTGGCGTATCGGCGCAGAGAATTCTGGCCATGTGATTGTGTTGGATAAAGTGACCACCGGAGACGGCATTGTGGCTGCATTACAAGTGTTAGCCAGTGTTGCAGCGACCGGCATGGATCTAAAAACACTGACCGACGGTATGACGCTTCTGCCGCAAGTGCTGGAAAATGTCCGTTTTAAAGGTGATGTTGACCCACTACAAAGCGAAGCCGTGCTCGCCGCGAAAGCCAACGTGGAAGAAAAGCTGGGTGAAAAAGGGCGTGTATTGCTGCGCAAATCAGGTACTGAGCCACTTATCCGTGTCATGGTTGAAGGGCCTGATGCGGAAACCGTAAAGGCTTATGCGCTTGAAATTGCAGAGGCAGTCAAAGCAAACTGTTAATAATTCATCAGCGGGTGGTTATAGAATGCGCAAACAGTGCCGAAATCAGGGTTTTTTGCATTTTTCTCTTGTTTCGGCATCAGGCTTTCGCTAGTATTCACCCGCTCCCAACGAAGGGGGCTGCGCTGGCTAAGAAGTAACACTGCCGGCTCAACAACCTGGAGCATAGGTGGAACCATGTACGAAATTCTACTTGTGATTTATCTGTTGGCCGCAATCGGTGTAATTGGCCTGGTTCTGGTTCAGCAAGGTAAAGGCGCAGATATGGGAGCCTCGTTCGGGGCTGGAGCATCAAACACAGTATTTGGCTCTGGCGGCTCTGGAAACTTTTTAACCCGAATGACAACCGGTTTTGCGATTGCATTTTTTGCCCTGAGCTTGGTGCTAGGTAACATGACAGCCCATAAGCCAAAAGCGAAAAGCGGTTTTGAAGATTTAAGTCAGCCTGCTGTAGAACAGCAAGCGACACCAACTGAGAATGAAATCCCTGTTGATAACAGCGAGATCCCTCAGTAAAAAATTTGCCGAGGTGGTGGAATTGGTAGACACGCTATCTTGAGGGGGTAGTGCCTGTATGGGCGTGCGGGTTCAAGTCCCGCTCTCGGCACCAAGGTTCTCAAAGTGCAATCACTTGCACCTTTGAAAGGAAAGGCGATATAATCATCGCCACTCGGACGCGGGATGGAGCAGTCTGGTAGCTCGTCGGGCTCATAACCCGAAGGTCGTCGGTTCAAATCCGGCTCCCGCAACCAATTTAGGTTTTGGAAGGTTAGGCTGCTGAATAGCCGAAGGTCGTCGAAGCTGAACTTCGCGATAAAATCCATCTTCCGCAACCACATTTAGTTAGCTGTTTACTCAACTGCTAAACTGAAAGACGCGTTAGCGTTCTTTTACAAAGTTACGCTAACTCGGCTAGCCAACGGCTGGCCGTTTTGCCCTCGGGGCAGTGCCAATAAAAACCATTTTTATCGGCACGGAGAGTTACTCTCTCGTTATTGCTGAAATATTTCCGAGACCAGCGATAACGGCTATACCAAAGACATGCGTCACTGGTATAGCATCAGGGTCCAGTTACATTAAACCCCGATTATCGGGGTTTTTTGTTATCTGAAAACGACCATTCGGATAGTAACTGGGCTTTTAAGCCCTTTTTTTATTTCTGGGGTTTGGAATGACAGGATTAGAGAAACAACTGACTGAACTTTTGACCGCGCCGGTTGAGGCGTTGGACTATGAGTTAGTTGGACTAGAGTTCGTTCGGGCTGGCCAACACTCAACATTGCGTATTTTTATTGACCATGAAAATGGCATTACTGTCGACGATTGCGCCGATGTAAGCCGTCAGGTTAGCGCAGTGTTGGATGTGGAAGACCCAATCACAGTGGCGTACAACCTGGAAGTGTCATCGCCAGGCGTGGATCGCCCACTGTTCACCGCTGATCATTATCAGCAATTCATCGGGCATGAAGTGAACATCGTGCTGAAAATGGCTATGCAAAACCGCCGTAAGTGGAAAGGAGAAATCCTTTCTGTCGATGGCGACACCATCACGGTTCGCGTTGACGGCCAAGATGAGGCGTTTGCCTTGAGTAATATCGCCAAAGCAAACCTGGTTCCTTCATTTTAAAAGTAAATGAGGCATTAGTAGATGAATAAAGAAATCTTGGCTGTTGTCGAAGCGGTCTCAAACGAAAAAGCCGTTCCGCGTGAGCGTATTTTTGAGGCACTGGAAACCGCACTGGCAACGGCAACCAAAAAGAAGTACGAAGCCGACATTGATGTACGTATCGCCATTGATCGCAAAACCGGTGAATTCGATACCTTCCGTCGTTGGCTCGTGGTTGACGAAGTCACATTGCCGACCCGTGAAATAACATTGGAAGCGGCGCAATACGAAGACGAAACGATTGAACTTGGTGGTTACATCGAAGATGAAATCGAGTCTGTCACTTTTGACCGTATTACCACCCAAACCGCGAAGCAGGTGATTGTACAAAAAGTACGTGAAGCTGAGCGTGCACAGGTGGTTGAGCAGTTCATGGATAACGAAGGTGAACTGGTTACCGGTGTTGTGAAAAAAGTGAACCGTGATGTGATCATCGTGGATCTGGGTAATAACGCAGAAGCTGTGATTCAGCGTGACGATCAACTACCGCGTGAAAACTTCCGTCCAGGCGACCGCGTCCGTGGTTTGCTGTATGCTGTGCGCCCAGAAGCGCGTGGCTTCCAGCTCTTCATGACACGCTCAAAGCCAGAGATGCTGATCGAGCTGTTCCGCATTGAAGTGCCGGAAATTGGCGAAGAAATGATTGAGCTGATGGGTGCGGCACGCGATCCGGGCTCACGTGCGAAGATTGCCGTGAAGACCAACGACAAACGCATTGACCCTGTCGGCGCTTGTGTCGGTATGCGTGGTGCGCGCGTCCAAGCCGTTTCAGGTGAGTTAGGCGGTGAGCGTATTGATATCGTGCTTTGGGACGATAACCCAGCACAATTTGTGATCAATGCCATGGCACCAGCCGATGTGGCCTCTATCATCGTCGATGAAGACACCCACACCATGGATATTGCTGTTGAGGCAGATAACCTAGCACAGGCGATCGGCCGCAATGGTCAAAACGTACGTTTAGCCTCACAACTGACCGGTTGGGAACTGAACGTCATGACGGTTGAAGACCTTCAGAAAAAACACCAAGAAGAAGCACAAGCCTCATTGGAGCTGTTTGTTAAACACCTCGACATCGATGAAGACTTTGCCGCGACCTTGGTTGACGAAGGTTTCACCACTCTAGAAGAAGTGGCCTACGTTCCAACGAGTGAAATGCTCGAAATTGATGGCCTAGATGAAGACACTGTCGACATTTTGCGCTCACGTGCCAAAGAAGCGTTGACCACCATCGCACTGGCACAAGAAGAGTCGCTGGAAGGCGCTGAGCCTGCTGACGATCTGTTGGCGCTAGAAGGTCTTTCTCGCGAAATGGCCTTTAAATTGGCGGCGAAAGGCGTGAAAACGCTGGAAGATCTTGCCGACCAAGGCACCGATGATCTGTTGGACATTGAAGGATTGGACGAAGTAAGTGCGGGCGAGCTCATTATGGCAGCACGTAATATTTGCTGGTTCAGCGACGAAGCGTAAAGACGGCAAAGGAGGAGCAGAATGTCAGAGGTTACAGTACATACACTGGCGAAGGAAATTGATACGCCAGTCGATCGTCTGCTGAAGCAGTTTAAAGAAGCTGGTATGCAAAAGTCAGCTGACGATCAGGTAAGCCAAGATGAAAAACAAGCCTTGTTGGCGCATCTCAAACGTGAGCACGGCGACAACGGCAATGCTCCGACGCGTCTGACGCTACAGCGCAAAAAACGCAGCACGCTGAGCGTCTCAGGAGCTGGCGGAAAGAACAAAGATGTCCAAGTTGAGGTGCGTAAGAAACGCACCTATGTGAAACGTAGCGAGCTTGAAGAGCAAAAGGTTGCGCAAGAAGCGGAAGAACGTGCCAAACGTGAAGCCGAAGAGAAAGCGCGCCAAGAAGCTGAAGAGCAAGCGAAGCGTGAAGCAGAAGCGAAAGCCAAGCGTGAAGCTGAAGAAAAAGCCAAACGCGAAGCTGAAGAGAAAGCCAAACGCGAAGCCGAAGAGAAAGCTAAGCGTGAAGCCAAACCGCAAGCGCAACCACAAAACGAGCAGTCCGAAGAGGACGCAGCGGAGACTGCTGCGGCTCGTGCTGCCGATGCGCAAGCGAAGAAAGAAGCTGATGAACTTAAGCGTCGCCAGGAAGAGGAAGCCAAGCGTAAAGCTGAAGAAGAAAGTCAGCGGCAGTTAGAAGAGGCACGCAAAATGGCAGAAGCAAACCAAGAACGCTGGTCTGAACAAGATCAAGCGCTAACCACCATGGAGGCAGCTGATCACCATACAGTTACCTCTCAGTATGCCCGCGAAGCGGAAGACGAAGCGGATCGTCGCGAAGAAAGTGCTGCACCGCGTCGTAAGAAAAAGAAAAAAGCGACTCAAGCTGAGGATAAATCACCTCGTGGCCGTCGTGGCAAAGGTGGGAAAGGCAAAGGCCGCATGGCTAAGCCAACCTCGATGCAACACGGCTTTAAAAAGCCAGCGCAAAAAGTAAACCGTGAAGTTGAAATCGGTGAAACCATCACCGTTGCCGAGTTGGCCAACAAAATGGCGGTAAAAGGCGCTGAAGTCGTTAAAACCATGATGAAAATGGGCGCGATGGCGACCATTAACCAAGTGATTGACCAAGAGACTGCACAGCTTGTTGCAGAGGAAATGGGTCACAAGGTTATCTTGCGTAAAGAAAACGAGCTGGAAGAAGCGGTACTGTCTGATCGTGACAACAATGCACCCGTTGCGCCACGTGCGCCAGTCGTTACCATCATGGGTCACGTTGACCATGGTAAAACCTCGCTGCTTGACTACATCCGTAAGGCACACGTTGCCACGGGCGAAGCGGGCGGTATTACCCAGCACATTGGTGCGTACCACGTACAAACCGACAATGGCATGATCACATTCCTGGATACCCCAGGACACGCCGCGTTTACCGCGATGCGTGCACGTGGTGCTGGTGCAACGGATATCGTTGTCTTGGTGGTTGCTGCCGACGACGGCGTAATGCCACAAACCATCGAAGCGATCCAACACGCAAAAGCGGCCGGTGTGCCTCTTATCGTGGCGGTGAACAAGATGGATAAAGAGGGTGCTAACCCTGACAACGTGAAGAACGAACTGGCACAGCATGACGTGATCCCAGAAGACTGGGGTGGTGAGAACATGTTTGTTCACGTGTCTGCGAAACAAGGCCAAAACATCGATGCGCTACTAGAAGCTATCTTGCTGCAATCAGAAGTTCTTGAACTGAAAGCGGTTAAAGATGGTATGGCGCGTGGCGTTGTGGTGGAGTCTCGCCTCGACAAAGGTCGTGGTCCAGTTGCTACCGTATTGGTTCAAGAAGGTACGCTCAAAAAAGGCGATATCGTTCTGTGTGGTCTGGAATATGGCCGTGTCCGAGCGATGCGCGATGAGAATGGCCAAGAAGTAGAAGAAGCGGGACCTTCGATTCCTGTGGAAATTCTGGGCCTATCTGGCGTGCCTGCTGCGGGTGATGAAGCCACGGTGGTACGTGACGAGAAGAAAGCGCGTGAAGTGGCGCTGTATCGTCAAGGCAAGTTCCGTGACGTTAAGCTGGCGCGTCAGCAAAAAGCCAAACTGGAAAACATGTTCTCGAACATGGAAGAAGGTGAAGTGGCTGAGCTGAACATCGTACTTAAAGCTGACGTACAAGGCTCAGTGGAAGCGATCAACGATGCACTGGTTAAGCTCTCAACTGACGAAGTAAAAGTGAAAGTTGTGGGTTCTGGTGTTGGTGGTATCACTGAAACTGACGCAGTACTTGCGGCCGCGTCTAACGCCATTATCTGTGGCTTTAACGTGCGTGCGGATGCCGCTGCGCGTAAGACCATTGAAGCGGAAAGCTTGGATCTGCGTTACTACTCTGTCATCTACACCATGATTGATGAAGTGAAACAAGCGATGAGCGGTATGCTTGCGCCTGAATTCAAACAAGAAATCATCGGTTTGGCAGAAGTGCGCGATGTCTTCAAATCACCAAAACTGGGCGCCATTGCTGGTTGTCAGGTATCTGAAGGTGTGATTAAGCGTAACAACCCAATTCGTGTCCTACGTGAAAACGTGGTTATCTACGAAGGTGAGTTGGAATCACTACGCCGCTTCAAAGATGATGTGAACGAAGTGAAGAAAGGCTACGAATGTGGTATTGGCGTGAAGAACTACAATGATGTTCGCGTTGGTGACCAAATCGAAGTTTATGAAACCGTTGAGATTCAACGTTCAATTGACTAATTGAACGCGACAATACAACGAGGTTGTTTGGATACACCGTGGGGGGAGGCGCATGCGCTTACCCCCATTTTGTTGAGAGAAAAGATTATGGGTAAAGATTTTAGCCGTACTGATCGCGTTGCGCATCAGCTGCAAAAAGAGATTGCACTGATCCTACAACGCGAAATCAAAGACCCTCGCATCGGAATGGTCACCGTATCCGATGTGCAAATTTCACGTGATCTGGCGTATGCCAAAGTCTTCGTGACCTTTTTAACCGTCGATGAGCAAGCCCCTACCGAGAGCCTAAAGGCGCTGAACGAAGCCAGTGGCTACATCCGTTCATTGGTTGGCAAAGCGATTCGTTTGCGTGTGACCCCTGAGCTGACCTTCGTGTTTGACGAGTCACTGACTGAAGGGATGCGTATCTCGAACTTGGTCAGCAAGGCAGTACGCGATGACGATGAACGTCGCGGTGATGATGAAAAAGGTGAGGAGTAACTGATGGCGCGTCGTCAACGTCGTCGAGGTCGTCCGGTGGATGGGATTATCCTACTCGATAAACCAACCGGCATGACGTCCAATGATGCTTTACAAAAAGTAAAACGTATCTTCTTTGCGGAGAAGGCTGGCCACACGGGAGCACTGGATCCACTTGCAACTGGGATGCTGCCGATCTGTTTGGGTGAGGCAACCAAGTTCTCTCAGTTTCTGCTCGACTCCGATAAACGTTATCGAGTGGTCGCCAAGCTGGGTGAGCGTACCAATACTTCAGATGCAGATGGTGAAGTGGTAGAAACCCGTGACGTCAAAGTAAACCTAGGTTTGCTTGAGCGTTGTATTGCAAAATTCCGCGGGGAAACCCAGCAGATCCCATCGATGTTTTCGGCGTTGAAATACCAAGGGAAACCTTTGTATGAATACGCGCGCCAAGGCATTGAAGTACCACGTGAAGCGCGCACCATTAAGGTCTATCAGATTGAGCTGCTGCGTTTTGAAGGTCATGAAATCGAGATGGAAGTGCATTGTTCAAAAGGCACCTACATCCGGACCATTGTTGACGATTTAGGTGAAATGCTCGGCTGTGGTGCACATGTCACGGCGCTGCGTCGTATTGGTGTATCAGGCTATCCAGCACGAAACATGGTGACCTTAGAGCAGCTTGAAAGCCTGCTTAACCAAGCGCGTGAGCAAGAGATCCAGCCAAAACAACTGCTCGATCCTTTGCTATTGCCACTTGATACGGCGGTACAAGATCTGCGCGAGATTAACCTGCTGCCCGTCGTGGCAAGTTATGCGCTACAAGGTCAAGCGGTGCAAGTGCCTAACGCTCCGACCGAAGGATATGTGCGTTTAACGGCTGGCGATGAGCGTCAGTTTATCGGTGTGGGTGAGATTGATGCTGATGGTCTGGTTGCGCCGCGCCGTTTGGTCGCGAGCCGTCAACCTGAGCCGCAAACCGCGAGCAGTGACAACGCCTAGCTACACGTTGGCGGCACGCTTAGCTAAGACATGCGCTTTCCAAGTACAGCTGGCGTGAGCGTTTACGGGCGTGCTGCGAATAAACTTGTCGCATTTTCAAGCGGTAAGGTAGCGACAGTAAGAAATTGGCGTGATAGTCGGCAATAACATTGCGATACCCAGCTAAAACGGGTAGAATTCGCGCCTTCGGGCACTGGCTGAATCAGAGATTGGCTAGTGCATGATAATCACACACTCTTATTAGGAGAGCATTATGTCTCTGACTGCAGAAGCAAAAGCTAAAATCGTTGCTGATTTTGGTAAAACTGAGAACGATACTGGTTCACCAGAAGTTCAAATCGCCCTGTTGACTGCATCTATCAACGATCTGCAATCGCACTTCGCTGAGCACAAAGGTGACCACCACAGCCGTCGTGGCCTGCTACGCATGGTTTCACGTCGTCGTAAGCTGCTGGACTACCTGAAAAAGAACAATGTTGACCGCTACTTGGACGTTATCAAGCGTCTAGGCATCCGTCGCTAAGATTCTGGAGAAAAGGGAGCTCAGGCTCCCTTTTCTTTTGCGATAAAAAACGCGCCATCGGAGTTTTATCCGTGGCGCGTTTTGTCGTTATAGGGTTCAGTCAATGCGGGGAGCGGCACGCTGCTGACGCGTTATTCCTGACGAAGCGCTTTCGCCGCTGCAACCATATTTTCTAATGCCGGGATCACCTCATCCCATTGGCGGGTTTTTAGGCCGCAATCTGGGTTTACCCACAACCTTTCTTCCGGAATACGGGCGGCAGCCTTTTTCATTAACGCAATGATTTGTGCCTGACTGGGAATGTTTGGCGAGTGAATGTCATACACACCAGGACCAATATCATTGGGATAGTCAAAATGATCAAATGCATCCAACAGTTCCATATCCGAGCGTGAGGTTTCAATGGTGATCACGTCGGCGTCCATGTCAGCAATCGATGCGATGATATCGTTAAACTCGGAATAACACATATGGGTATGGATTTGCGTCTCGTCACTCACGCCATTGGCGGCAATTTTAAACGCGTTGATGGCCCAATCGAGGTAGTGTTGCCACTCACTGCGGCGCAGAGGTAAGCCTTCACGGAGTGCCGCTTCATCTATTTGAATGATTTTAGTGCCGGCTTTCTCAAGATCTTGCACCTCTTGGCGGATCGCCAGTGCCAGTTGGTTACAGGTCTGAGATCGTGGCTGATCATCACGCACAAATGACCAATTAAGAATGGTGACCGGTCCAGTGAGCATGCCTTTCAGCGGCTTATCAGTCAGAGACTGAGCGTACTGGGTCCACTCCACTGTCATTGCTTTCGGGCGCTCAATATCCCCAAATAAAATCGGCGGCTTCACACAGCGAGAACCATACGATTGTACCCAGCCAAACTGACTGAATACATACCCATCCAGCTGTTCGCCAAAGTACTCCACCATATCGTTACGTTCAGCTTCACCGTGAACCAAGACATCGAGCCCTAACGCTTCTTGCTTTTCCACCGCATGGGCGATCTCTTTGCGCATAATGTCTTGATAAGTGGCGGCATCAATGTCGCCCTTCTTGTATTGCAAGCGTGTTTGGCGAATGGCACTGGTTTGTGGAAATGACCCTATGGTGGTGGTCGGGAAGCGCGGCAGTTTAAGCTGCTCGTGTTGCACGCGAATACGTTCGGCAAATGGACGTTGCCGTGTTCCTAACTGCGGTGTGATTGCTGCCAATGCGGCTTGCACCTTAGGGTTGTGTACGCGCGGTGATTGCTGACGGCTTTCGATTGCTTCACGATTATTGTCCAGCGCTGACTGAACGGTCTGACGGCCGTGATTAAGGGCGCGAGCGAGTACATCCAGCTCCTCGAGTTTTTGATGGGCAAAGGCAAGCCAGTTTTTTACTTCAGGATCGAGCTTTTGTTCGCTCGCCAAATCGACTGGCACGTGCAGCAAAGAGCAAGAGGGTGCGAGCCAGAGGCGATCCCCCAAAGATTGATGAATCGGTTCGAGCCACTCTAACGTAGCATCAAGGTTAGTTTTCCAAACATTACGACCATTAATCACACCCAGAGACAGAACGTGTTGATCGCTAAGCGCTTCACGGTATGCATCCACATCCCTTCGGCCACGAATAGCATCCAAGTGCCAGCCGTCAACGGGCAACGATTGCGCTAATGGACGATTTTCAGCTTGCTCGCCGAAGTAGCTCGCCAGCAATAACTTGACCTTAGTTTGGCTTAATGCACGATACGCGGTTTTTAGCGCCGTCTGCCATTCAGGCGCGAGCTCCGTGACCAAGATCGGCTCATCGATTTGGACCCACTCAATGCCTTTTTCTGCCAGTTTGCTCAGTAAGGTTTGATATACGGGTAAGAGCTTATCGAGCAGATCTAGCTTGTTAGAGGCATCTTTTTCCTTACCTAGCCACAGATACGTGACGGGACCGACTAAAACCGGTTTGGCCTGAACACCAGCTTGTTTGGCTTCTTCTATTTGCGTCAATAGATTTTCAGCATGAAGACTAAACGTTGTTTGCGCGGTAAATTCTGGCACGATGTAGTGATAGTTAGTGTCAAACCACTTAGTCATCTCACCGGCGTGCACGCACTGGCAAGCACTATCGTTTGCTGAGCGACCGCGAGCGACGCGGAAGTAGTTGTCAAGGTCGTTGTCTTGGTGCGAGGCAACACGTTCAGGCACATTGCCGACTAAAAAGCTGGTGTCGAGTACATGATCATAAAATGAAAAGTCGCCAACGGGAGCGATGTCGAGTTCACTTTGTTGTTGCCAGTGACTGCGGCGCAGATCTTTCGCAAGATCGGTTAAGTCTTGTTGTGATGATTCGCCACGCCAGTAACGCTCGAGTGCAAATTTAAGTTCACGCTGTGCGCCGATACGTGGAAAGCCGAGATTATGAGTTTTAGCCATCTATACGTCCTCCTTTTCGATTGAAATCAGCATAGGGCTTTCTCGTTATGAACTAAAATGGCATTATTTCATCAATCAATGAATTTTGGTCATGGAAAAGACATGTTAGAACGTCACCACCTTCATATTCTGCGTGCCATCAAAGAGCAAGGGTCGCTTACCGCAGCCGCAGAGAGGCTATACCTCACTCAATCCGCGATCAGCCACGCAATGAAAAAACTGGAAAGCCAGCTCGGGATTCGCTTGTGGCAAAAGTCGGGGCGACAGCTTCATTTTACGCAAGCAGGTGAGTACTTGCTTACACTGTCTGAGCGTATGCTTCCTCAGTTCGAACACGCTGAACAGCAACTTAAACAATTTGCACAAGGCCAGCGTGGCACACTGCGCATTGGTATGGAGTGTCATCCTTGTTATCAGTGGTTGCTTAAGGTGGTTGAGCCTTTCTTGCATCAATGGCCGGATGTGGATGTTGACGTTAAACAAAAGTTCCAATTTGGTGGTTTGGGCGCATTATTTGGCCATGAGATTGATGTACTCGTCACGCCCGATCCTTTGCTCAAGCCAGGTATAGAGTACGTATCCGTATTCGATTATGAACTCGTGCTGGTTACTCATCGCCAAAGTGCTCTGGCAGCGTTTGACTACGTTGAGCCCCATCAAGTGACGCAAGACGTCCTGATCACCTACCCAGTCGATCAATCGCGTTTAGATGTCTTTACCCAGTTCTTGGCGCCGGCGCACTGTGCCCCACGCAAACACAAAACGATTGAAACCACAGATATCATGCTGCAAATGGTTGCCGCAGGGCGAGGGATTGCGGCTTTGCCCAAATGGCTGGCACAAGAATACCAGCAGCGACTCAACCTTCATATTCTTCGTATGGGCGAACAAGGTATTCACAAGGCCATTCATCTTGGGATGCGAGAAGAAAAACGGGATGATTACATTGATGATTTTATCGTCAAGGCGCGTGATATATCGCTAGAACATTGCGAGTAAGTAAGCTTTATACAAGGTCGATTATCATACTGTTCTAGCGACACATTCGCTCGATCTCATAAGACATGTTCTCCCTTGCCTATTTGTCTCATTTTTGAGCCGTATGGGTCGCACATTTCTGGTTAAAATCGCTTTTATCTATGTCTATATACTTAGATAATCTGAGGTAATAGATATTTTGAATGCGTCTCACACTTTTATCGGTTAAAGAGTCTCGTACTATGAAATCAATCTCGCTCTCTCGCAACGTTACAATCGACACAATTCAAGGCAGTGGCCGTGTTTTAGTCAATGGTGAACTGACCACACTCAGCGAAGGGGCTACGCTCCCGTCGGGAACCCAGCTTGGCTTGCCGGATAGCAGTGATACTGTTATCACCTTGAGTGACGGGACACAGCTTATGATTGAACCGCAGAGTGAATCGTCGGACTCTCTTTTTGACGCATTACCACAAGACGTCCAAGACGAAATCGCAGACATTCAGCAGCAAATCCTTGACGGTGAAGGCGAGATCACCATTCAAGAAGATCAGGCGACGGCTGCGGGGCAAGACGCGACCGGAAGTGGCTCGTGGAGCTATGTGAACATTGCGCGTGATGGAAGCGAGACCATCGCAAGCTCTGGATTTGACTCTGACTCGATTGCTAACAACGCAGGCGCGATTGGCACTAACCAAGAAGACGGCTTTGGACGCTTCGTTGATGCAACGGCACCCAACGCGCCAGGTGTGACCATCCTCAATGACGCAAACAATGATGGTGTGATTAGCAGCCAAGAAATTGGCGACGGTATTCGTGTATCTATCGATCTAACGGGCACTAACGCTAATCCGGGCGATGTGTTAACGGTGAATGGACAAGCCTTCACCCTGACAGACGACAATATTACCGACGGCTCTGTCGTCGTGACCCTCCCTGATACTCCCGCAGACGGTGAACCCCTCACCGTAGACGCCACCATTACCGATACCTCCGGTAACACCTCCGCACCGGGCAGTGATAGTGCAACAATTGATACCAGCGCAGACGCCGGCATAGTAAGCGTAGATAACATCACCAGCGATGACGTGATCAACGCGCGAGAAGCAGGCGGGCCCATAACGGTGACCGGTACGGCGACAGGTGGCGACATCAGCGAAGGCGATGTGGTGACCATGACCATCAATGGTACCGAGTACAGCACCACCGTGGATGGTAGTGGCAACTGGACAGTGGATGTGGCGGGCAGCGACCTGGCGGCGGATACCGAGTTCGAGGTGATTGTGAGCTCGACAGATGACGCGGGCAATACGGTAGAAAGCACTGGCTCATCAGAGCATACGGTTGATACGGCGGCCCCAGGCGAAGGTGGCGATAGCAGCAACAGCATCGCGTTCGACGATGCCGATGACCTGATCAACGAGAGCGAACAAACCTCCGTGACCTTCAGCGGCACGGTGGAAGACGGTGCGGCGATAGACAGCATCGTGATCAGCGACGGCGACGCCAACACGGCCGACATCACCGTGGATGCGAACGACATCAGCGTGGATGGTGATGGCAACGTGACCGTCATAGGCCAAGACGTGAGCAGCCTGGCCGATGGCGAGCTGACGGTGACCATGACGGTGACCGATGAAGCCGGAAACCAGGGCAGCGTGACGGATGTAGTTACGCTGGACACCGAGTACGGCGAAGACGGCGACGATGATGGCGATGGCATCACGCCGGCAAGTGTGAGCATCACGGACAGCACAGCTGACGACAATGATGATGAAATCACGGGCGACGAAACCGCGACCATCAGTGGCACCATAGGCGAAGGTGGCGCGAGCCTAGACAGCTTGGTCATCAGCGACGGCACCAACAGCATCACCATCAATGTGGGCGATGTCACTGTGGACGCAAACGGCAACTACACCGTGACCGGCGTAGACGTGAGCGACCTGGCGGATGGCGAGTTGACCGTGACCGCGGTCAGCACCGACGTGGACGGTAACCAGGCCGAGAAGACAGACACGGTCGGGAAAGACACCGAGTACGGCGAAGACGGCGACGATGATGGCGATACCATCACGGCACCAAGCGTGCTCATCACCGACAGCACAGCTGACGACGGTGATGATGAAATCACGGGCGACGAAACCGCGACCATCATGGTGAACTTCGGCGAGGGCGTGAGCTCAGGCTCAGCGCAAGTGGTCATCAGCGATAGCGATGCAGATAACGACGCGACAGTGACGTTAGACGTTACCTTGAATGCGGATGGCACGCTGACGTATGACGGCAGCACGATCGAGGCAGATGCAGACGGCAACTACACCATCACAGGTGTGGACGTCAGCGGCCTGTCGAATGGCACCGTAACGGCGAACGCGACGTTCACTGACCAAGATGGCAACGTAGAGACCGCAGACGACACGGTTGCGAAAGATACCACTTACGGCGAAGACGGCGACGATGATGGCGATACCATCACGGCACCAAGCGTGCTCATCACCGACAGCACAGCTGACGACGGTGATGATGAAATCACGGGCGACGAAACCGCGAACATCAGCGGCAACATCGGTGAAACCGACGCAGCGACTGTGGATCTGGTACTGACCGACAGTGCAGGCAATAAGCTTGAGTGGTCAAACGTCAGCGTGGACAGCGATGGCAACTTCACGCTTGAAAACGTGGACGTGAGCAGCCTGAAAGATGGCACCTTGACTGTGGACGCGACGTTCACCGACCAAGATGGCAACGTAGAGACCGCAGCCGACACGGTTGCGAAAGACACCAATGTCTCCAAACCGACCATCGATCTGGTTGCGTCGAGCGACAGCGGCGACAGCGCCACAGACAACCTGACCAACGATACGACGCCGACGTTCGCACTGGGCAATATCGACAGTGATGCTGTGAGAGTGGAAGTGTTCCTCGGCAGCACGTCACTGGGCTTTGCTGGAAAAGATTCAAACGATAACTGGATGTTTACGCCTCAGAAGTTGCTCTCTGCGGGTGCGTATAACTTTACGGTGCAGGTGACGGACAGTGCAGGTAATAGTGACATATCCGATGGGCTACAGGTCACAATTGATACATCAGCTTCAGCGACGATCACAATTGATACGATAGCGGATGATGACGTTGTTAACGAGCAAGAAGCCTCTGGCGACGTGACAGTGACTGGCGCTGTAGGCGGCGATGCGAAACCGGGTGATACGGTGACATTGACGCTGCAAGCCGCCGGAGATGATGTGACAACATACACAGGTATCGTCAAAGATGATGGTACTTATAGCATCAATGTCCCGGGGAGTGCGTTGGTATCGGATGCAGACAGCGCGATTGTTGCGAGTGTGACTGGCACCGATAAGGCGGGCAACCCGTTCACGGCGACGACAAGTCCGAGTGGTGAGAATAAAGATGGCGACTACGAGGTTGATATTGTTGCCCCCAACCCTCCAATCATCACCAATATTACTGATGACTCAGCGGGTAGTGATTACAGCGACGTCACTATGCACGGTACGGGTGAACCTGGAGCAACCATTTCGATTTATTTCGAAGGCGAGAGTGGAACGCCTCTTGTCCAGGCAACCGTGGATACAGACGGTTCGTGGACTGTTGCTCTAGAGGACATTGCCAGTATTGGCATTAACGAAAATGTTCGTCTAGAGGCAGTACAAAGTGATGCTGCCGGTAATCAAAGTGAACCGTCGGATGCAGTGCATTACTGGCACGGTAGTTGGGCGAATGCAAATACCGAAGCAGGAGATGATTATGTCCTAACCGGTGAAGGTAACGATACGGTCAATATCATTACCGATGATGCGAACGATCAATTGGTGATTGATGGTGGGGCGGGTACTGATAAAGCTGTGTTCAATACTCGTGTTGATCATTTGTCTTTTAGTAAAGACAGCAATGGTTATCTCATCGTCGAAAACAGTGATACCGGAGATCGTATCGAGCTGCGTGATTTTGAGACAATCAATATTGATGGTGATGAAAAACATATTGATGAACTCTTTACGCCAACAGTGACTATTAGTGAAGACGCTAACGATGATGGCGTTATCACTGCTAATGAGCTGAATGGTGACGTTGATGTGATTGTCGGTCTGCCTCTTGGGGCCTCTGTGGGCGACACCATCCGTGTCAGCGATGGCACCACGACCAACGAGATCGTGTTGGCCGAGGCCGACATCGACAACGGCCGCGTAGCAACCTCGTTCGATGCGCCAGGGGAAGGTGAAACCTTCACTGTGACTGCAGAGCTGGAAGATCAGGACGGCAATACATCAGAACCAGGCAGCGACAACGCGACCGTCGATACGGTGTTCATCAATGACGGTGAGTACGCGCCAGCAGTGAGCATCGTGGATGACGCGAACGACGATGGCGTGATCAACAAAGACGAGCTGGGTAACGACAACGTTCAGGTGAGCGTATCGGTGAACGGTGAAGAGCTTGCGAAAGGCGGTTCAGTGAACCTGACCATCAGCAATGGTGGCGTTGAGAGCACAGTGACGTTGAGCCTGAACGACGAAGGCAAGCTGGTCGATGCGGCTGGCACAGAATACACGTACGAGAATGGCACCATCACCTGGACAGAAACCGTGGCCGAGGGCGAGAGCATCAAAGTGGATGCGACGCAGACCGACCGCTACGGCAACGTGTCGAAGGAAGGCAGCGACAACGCGACCGTCGATACTCAGTATGGTGGTGAAGATGGCGAAGATCCTAGTGATATACGTTTACCTAATATTGTCATCACGGACAGCACAGCTAACGACAATGATGATGTGATCACAAATTCAGAGACGGCTGAAATAACAATCGATTTTGGTGAAGGGGTAACGGCTGGAAGCAGTACGATTGTCTTGCGAGATAGTTCAGGCAATGATCCAGATGTTGAACTGCAACTGGTCTGGGATAATAACGGTCCACGTATTAACGTCATCAGTGGAGAGCTTGACGCAAATGCGCTTACTCTTTCTGGACAGAATGGCCTGTTTACCATCAGTGGTATTGATGTCAGTAATCTGCAAGATGGCGGCATTGACGCGTTTGCATCATTTATCGACCAAGATGGTAACGTCGCCACGAATGTAAACGGTGGTCAATGGTTCGATGATTCAGTTGTGAAAAGTTTCGCGCCTGTGATTACCATTGGCTCGGGTGTCAACGTGTCCGAAGAGGGGCTGGAAGGTGGGAACGCCGACAGTTCTCCAACGGGTTCCGATACGACCAATAGCACATCGGTGTCGGGCGAGTTCGCTGTGACGGGAGGCGTGGGTAATGTGACCGTCGCACTTGCCGGCGGCAGCGGTTTGACCTCTAACGGTGAAGCGGTAGCTTGGACATGGGATGCATCTACAAATCGCTTAATCGGGTATACGAGCACCACAAACCCTGTTGTTTCTATTGCGCTCAATGAGCCTACTCCCGGAAACGAAGTATGGACTTATGACGTTGAGTTGCATGGATCGCTCGATCATTCAGACCCAGAGACAGAAGATACACTCGCGCTTCCTATCAATGTTGTTGTGAGTGATGACAACCATACGGGCTTGAGTAAGCCGTTGAGTGTCACTATTGAGGATGATAGCCCTGAAACGACAGCGGCAGAGGCTATTCCTGTCGAGTTGCAAGACATCCCAGATGTACTTACTGGCAAAGTCTCGTTTACTGGGCAAAGTTCGGGAGATAGTGTCACCTTTGGTGATGTTACGGTGACCGCGCTCGGGTTTGCGAATGATTACAACACACAACTTGAATACGATAAGGTGAATCTATCGTCTGATGGTATCGGTGTTGATAGCGGGTCTTCGCCTACTCCTTGGCCATGGCCAAGTAATCCTGACGAACACGGTCATCCGTTGTCCAATGAGATCGAATATCGCATCACGGAAACAGGCCAAGGTGTGTCTGAGCAGCTCATTTTCTCATTAAATGGCAAAGTGGCTTACGGCGCTCAAATTGAGTTCTCAAAAATGTATGGCGGAGAGCTCGAGTCAGGCATTGTGCGCTTCTATCGTGATGGGCAGCTTATTGCTGAAAAGGCATTCACCTCCGATGAAGCCAGTGGTGACTATGCGAAGAACTTTGATATTCAGGAAGGTGGCTTTGACCAAATTACTATTGAGGCCACTGACAATGGAAACCGAAATGGCCCAGATAATAGTGACCTAACCGTCAAGTCAATAACTTTCACAGGCGCATCTGATCAACAAGCGATTGCTATTGCTGATGGCACATTGCAATACCATGCTGGCGCCGATGGACTCGGCTCGCTCAAGCTCACAGGTGTTGAGGATGGATTGCGCACCGCTGAAGGGTTAGCTATTACAACCCGTTTTGATGGCAATAATCGCCTCATCGCTACTGATGAAAACGGAGCATTGGTCTTTGAAGTTCAGTTGACCCCTGCGACAGGTAAATGGGAGTTCTATCAATATCAAGTCGTACAAACGCCAGAAGGTGATGCCGATATCGACTTCTCATACCAGGTTACGGATGGCGATGGTGATTCGGCAACGGGTGAATTTTCTGTTCAGCCAGCAAACGTGCCTGAGCCCCAAAATCATTCGATAGAAACCGGTAATGGTGTCGATCAAATTGATATGTTGCAGAGTGCAGACAGTGGCTGGTTAGCACTGAATGTCGGTTTAAGTGGGTCTGAAAAAGTCGTCATTAACGACGAAAGTTTTACTATTGGTGGACCTGAGAATCATCGGATGTCAGAGTTTGTCTCTGACTGGCGGGTGACGGATAATCATGTCATTGATGCAGGAGGTGGCAATGATGATATCCGTGGTGGTGAAGGTGACGATGTCCTAATCGGTGGTCGTGGCAGCGATATGCTGACCGGCTCTGATGGCGCGGATACTTTCTCTTGGTCGATGGCCGATGTGAACTCACAAAATGGTCATGAATATACCGACACGGTCAGTGACTTCTCGGCAGAAGATACCTTAAACCTGAATGACTTGTTCAAAGGTGATTCTGTTAACGGCGAGTTCAGTCGTTTTAGTGTTACGGTCAGTGATGATAACGACAATGACGGTAAAGTCGATGTAACGTTGAAGTTCGATTATCACAACAGGCAAGATGCTGATCAGACCATTGAGCTGAGCAATGTCAAAATGGAAGGAGGAACGGTCGTGATCAACACGCTGATTGATGGCGAAAGAGGGGCATTAACGATCGATAAGCATAGCGATGGTTCAATCTCAGTAACGTCAAATCATGATGCACTGGATGATATTCGGATCGATACCGACTGGTAATCCCTACCAGGCAGCGGCTATCATGTCGCTGCCTGCTCATTTTCGGTCAAAAGAGAGACGTAAGTGACTGACCCTTCTAACAATAGTCAAACTGCACAATGGCGAATTGCGCCCGGTGAGCAACCCACAGACGATCCTTTGCTTGATTGCTTAGTGTTATTGACTGAGCACTATGGCACCCCTTGCTCTGGTGATGCGTTAGTCGCAGGCTTACCGATGACCAATGCCTTGCTTACCCCAGACATGTTTCCACAAGCCGCGGGTCGAGCGGGTCTGGCTGCTCGGTTGTCTCGACGTAATCTGGATAATGTCGGCGCTCTATTGTTGCCCTGTGTCCTGTTGCTCTCTGACCAAAAAGCCTGTGTATTGCGTGAAATAGATAGTGATGCGGGCACGGCACTTATTCAACTGCCTGAAAATTCAGGCGAAGAGACCATTGCGCTTGAGGCGCTTGAGGCCATGTACGTTGGTTACTGTTTTCTGATTAAACGTCAGTATCGCGGTGATCAGTCTGTGGATCTGCATTTGCACGACACCAAGATCCACTGGTTTTGGCAGACGGTAAAAGACGCGGCACCTATCTATCGAGATGCGTTACTAGCCTCCATCTTGGTAAACCTTTTTGCGCTTGTCTCTCCTTTATTTGTCATGAATGTCTATGACAAAGTGGTTCCTAACCTTGCGTTTGAGTCTCTGTGGGTGCTCGCAAGCGGTGCGACGCTAGCGTATTGTTTTGACTTTTTAATGCGAAAACTTCGCTCTTACATGATTGATGTTGCGGGGAAAAAAGTCGATATCATTGTGTCATCTCGTTTATTTGCGCGGCTGATGGGAACCCCTTTGGTCAATCGAGGAGCCAGTGTGGGAGCAACCGCAAAACAGCTCGGTGAGTTTGATGCTGTGCGAGATATGTTGACCTCAGCCACGATAACCACGCTTGTCGATCTTCCCTTTGCGGTATTTTTTATTACGGTGATTTATCTCGTTGCAGGGGATTTAGCGATAGTGCCGGTGCTTGCAGGCTTTATCATATTGGCTTACACCATTTCGGTTCAGCCCAAACTAAAAGCGGCCATCGAAGAGAGCAACAAGTATGCATCAGAGCGACACGGACATTTAATTGAGAGCCTCTCGGCGCTAGAGGGGATCAAGTCCAATGTTGCTGAAGGTATTGTGCAGCGTAGCTGGCAACAAATGACTGCACACACGGCCAACTGGAACTTTAAAGTTAAGCAAATCACCAACAGCATCTCCTATACCGCGACATTTGTGACCCAAATGATGGCTATCGCGGTGGTGATTTTAGGGGTGTATCGTGTTGCTGATGGTGATATTTCCATGGGCGGAATTATTGCCGCGGTGATGCTTTCAAGCCGCGCCGTGTCGCCGATGGCACAGATGGCGAGCCTGCTCAGTCGCTGGAATCAAACCAGTTCCTCGCTTCGTCAGCTTAATGCCATGATGGAGCAAGAAGATGAGTTTGCAGAAAAAGGCCATCTCGTTAGTCGCAAACGCTTAAAAGGTGAGATCAGTGCTGACAACTTGGCGTTTAATTACCCCGAATCAGAGCGTCCAGCGCTCTATCCATTAAACTTCCGTGTTCAGCCTGGGGAAGTCATTGCTATTTTGGGTAAAAACGGCTCAGGGAAAACAACCTTACTCAAACTATTAGCTGGCCTATTTCAGCCGCAGCAAGGGAGCTTACGCTTTGATGGCGTTGATAGCCGGCAAATACACCCCGCTGATCTGCGTCGAAACGTCGGGTATCTCGCACAGGATGTGGCCCTGTTTCATGGCACTATCCGTGAAAACATAATGTTTGGTACGCGGCAAGTGACTGAGCACCAATTGATGCGTGCCGTGCAGCTTTCTGGTGTGAGCCTATTTACCGCCCAAGATCATGAAGGGCTAGACAAACAAGTCGGTGAGCGAGGCGAGCGGCTGTCCCGAGGTCAACGCCAAGCGGTCTCCTTAGCAAGAGCGCTGCTCAATGAGCCACCGATGTTGATTATGGATGAGCCGACTGCAAGCCTAGATGCCCATGCTGAAAACCAGTTCATTAAAGCCATGCAGGTGGCGGCGCGTGGGCGAACACTGATCATGGTGACGCATAATATGGCGCTGCTCAAACTGGCTAAGCGTGTGATTGTGATGGATAAAGGGCGCGTGGTCATGGATGGACCCAGAGATCAGGTGCTCAGTAAGCTCAATAAAGGAAATGCATCATGATCAAGCGGTTAATTAAAAAAGACCGTCATACCGATCTAGATATGATCGATGATGTCTATGGGGCGATGATGACAGATGCACCATTGCGTTATCGCGCGGTGGTATGGGGAGCACTCCTGTTGGTCGCGAGTTTTATCGTTTGGGCGTCTTTTGCTGAGCTGGATCGCGTTACTCGTGGCAGTGGTAAAGTGATCCCGTCGTCTCATGTTCAGCTGATTCAAAGCTTGGATGGAGGGATCCTTCAGGCCATGTTCGTTGATGAAGGCCAGCTCGTCGAGAAGGGCATGCCGTTGGCGCGGATTGATGATACCCGATTCCGCTCTGATCTTGCTCAACAAGAGCAAGAAGTGGATAGCCTTCGTGCGGCGGTGACTCGGATGTATCACGAGCTCGATAGCGTATCGCTATTGCCCGCTAGCCAGCCTTGGCAACAGCAAATTGTGATTGAACCCAGAACGATCACTTTCCCCGATACCCTCACCAGCCGAAAACCCAATTTGGTGGCTCGCCAAAAGTCTGAATATCGCAGCCGATTAGATAGCTTGAGTAACCAGTTAGAGATACAGGCACGCCAGATTGTCCAAAAAGGCCAAGAGCTTCAAGAAGTCGCCTCGAAGATCAAAACGCTTAACAATAGCATGACGATTATGCAACGTGAGATCAATATCACACGTCCACTGGTCGAAAAGCGCATTGTCTCAGAAGTGGAACTTCTCAAACTCCAGCGACAGATCAATGATATGGAAGGTGAGTTAACAAACCTGAAGCTGTCCCGACCTAAAATCAAAGCAGCGTTGGATGAGGCAATACTAAAACGACGAGAAGCAGCACTTCAGTTTATCAGCGAAACACGTGGCAAGCTGAGCGAAATGGAAGCACGGCTGTCTCGGTTGACGGAAGCGACCGTTGGTGCGCAAGACAAAGTGGATAAAGCGGTGATTACCTCACCGGTGAACGGCACGGTAAAGACGGTGCATATCAATACCCTCGGTGGTGTGGTGCAACCCGGTGAAGACGTGATTGAAATTGTCCCTACCGAAGACCAATTACTGGTTGAGGTGAAAATCTTGCCAAAAGATATCGCCTTTTTGCATCCCGGCTTACCTGCTGTCGTGAAAGTCACAGCCTATGATTTTACCCGTTACGGCGGATTGGACGGGACTGTCGAGCACATTAGCGCCGACACAACGCAAGATGAAGAAGGCAACAGTTTTTACTTAGTGAGAATACGCACGGATTCTTCCCATCTCACTAAGAAAGATGGGACCCCAATGCCCATCATACCAGGCATGTTAACGTCAGTGGATATTATAACCGGCAAGCGGACGGTGATTGAGTACTTACTTAACCCGATACTGCGAGCAAAAGAAAATGCGCTCCGCGAGCGCTAATTAAAAATAGGAGAAACAACATGCTGCACTTACCACACGTGGTATTTAAAAAGCGTGTGACTGCCATAGCCTTGATGTTAGGGCTAAGTTCGCCTGCTGTTTTATCACAGACACTGGAGCAAGCGGTCGCCCAGTCGCTCGAATCACACCCTCAGATCCGCCAAGCGTTTGCCCGCTATAAAGCCAGTGAGCAAGCCATTGATCAAGCGAAAGCCGGTTATTATCCCAAGCTCGATGCGACGGCGGGGATCGGTTGGGAGCGTACCGACTCTCCCGCGACACGGCGTGATACCACCACCGATGATGAAGTGGACCTAACGCGTCGTGAGCTGGGTGTCTCTCTTCAGCAAATGCTATTTGACGGTTTTCGTACCCAAAACGAAGTCGATCGCACCCAAAACGAAGCGACGGCGGAGCAGTGGGCAATGGTCGCTACTGCCGAGGATAAAGCCTTAGAGGTCTCTCGCGTTTACCTTGATGTGTTGGTTGCAGAGCAAGTGGTGACCTTGGCAGAGAAGAACTTACAAAACCACCAAGAAATCTATGATGCTATTGCGGAGAGCAATGCGGGCGGATTTGCTAAAGCCAGTGACCTCTCTCAAGTTACTGGGCGTTTAGCGAGAGCCAATGCAAACCTGATGTCAGCTCGTAACAATCTTGCTGATGCACAAAGTCGCTTTACCAAAATGGTTGGCGAGTCTCCAGAAGCATTGCGTCTGCCGATGCCTGATGCTGAGTTGCTGCCGCGTACGCTTGAAGCCATGCTGGATATTGCCCTCGAACAGCATCCACGTATTCATGCTGCGCAATCCGATATTGCGGCGGCCAATGCCGCGCGAGATGGTTCGCGCGCTGCGTATTTGCCGACTTTAAATGTCGAAGTGGCGGCAAATTGGAACGAAAACGTCGGTGGGGAAGATGGGGCGGGCCCGCCTGACGTGGGCCCAGAGAACAATAACGTCCAAGCGATGTTACGCATGCGCTATAACCTGTTTAATGGGGGGGCGGATCGAGCGCGTGAACGGCAAACGGCGTATCAAACCATTGAAGCGCGAGAGATTAATGAAATGACGCATCGGGATGTGATTGAAGGGGCAACCCTTGCTTGGAACGCGCGTACGTACCTTGAGCAGCAACGTGACTTTATGCGTCAACATGTTGAGGCGGCCACCGATACCCGCGATGCTTACCGTGAGGAGTTTCGCCTAAATGCACGAACGTTGCTGGATGTATTGGACTCTCAGAACGAGCTTTTTGAGGCACGTCGTGAATACTTGAGCAAAGAGGCGGATGAGCTTTACGCGCAATACCGAATTTTAAATGCAACCGGTCGTCTTTTAGCGTCATTGCGTGTTGATACCCCTGCTATTTGGAATACTGCGTCACTGAAGCAGGAGGACAGCCAATGAAACAGTTTTATATCGCGGGATTAGCCGTCATGCTTCTTGCCGGCTGTGCACCGCAAGCGGTGGATACAATGCCAACCACCATTGCGCAAAGCCAAGATTTGAGCGACGCCGACTACGATGGTGTGATTTCTGCCCGTGAGCAATGCGAGCAAACGCCAAACGGCGCCTTGGTTGATAACAACGGCTGTCCTGAGCAATTGCAAACCAGTGAGTCGTTCGAGTTAAACGTGCGTTTTGACACGGATTCCGCTGATGTGGATGTCTCACAATATGGCGATATCCAAACCTTAGCTGACTTTATGCAGCGCTACCCGAATACTCAGGTGGTGATTGAGGGGCATGCCAGTAAAGTGGGTTCGGCAGAGTACAACCTCGCACTCTCACAACGTCGTGCTCAAGCCATTGCGGACGTATTGACGCGACAGTTTGCGATTCCTGCTGCGCGTATTGAGGCTATCGGCTATGGTGAGTCGCGTCCGTTGATTGACCAAGAAAACGACTACGCTAATGAAGTGAACCGAAGAGTGATTGCTCATGTTACCGGTGAGCATGGCTCAACCCATATGCGCTGGACAATTTATTCTTCAGAGCAGACGCCTTAGAGAATGATCTAAAAGAGAAAGCATGACATTACATCAACGTGTTGTCCTGTTTGTTGTCGCCGCCGCTTTGCTAACTGCGTTAGCGACGGCGGCGGTCGCTTTTCAGCTCGGTATAACCCAACTGAAAAGTGAACAGCAACAGCAAGTCAGTTTACTCAGTGCAGCGATAGCCGAGGCACTGCCACCTATTATTGAGCAAAGCGACAACGAGCGGCTCAATCAGCTCGTGGCGCATTTTATGGCGGCTCCCCAAGTTAAGTCGGTATCGGTGATGCCGATGCTTTCTGGTCAACGACAGCTTTGGCAGGCGGATGCAAGAGCGATCGCAACGCCTAGTTGGTTTGTGCATTTATCTGGCATTGAGTCAGCGTCGAAAACGGTATCAGTCAGTAATGGCTGGACCCAATTGGCCAGGGTCACGGTGGCGGTCAGCCCACTCCCTGCCGTTGAGGCGCTTTGGAATCGCATGTCGCAACTGGTGACGCTGCTAGCGGCCATGTGTGCGGTGATCCCTTTTGCCGCATCCTTCATGTTTAGGCGCGTGACTACTCCTTTGGCGGAACTGGATACGCGCTTAAACGCGTTAGGGCGAGGTGATTATCAACCCGCTAAGTCGAGAACCCGCGTTAAGGATCTGCAAGCCTTGTTGCAGGCATTTAACCTCGCGGGTCAGCAGGTAGCTCGGGTCCACAAAAGTCAGCAAGAAGAGCTATCGCGTTTACGCGATAAATTGATGATCGATCCCGTCTCTCGTTTACCGAATCGAGGCTACTTCCAACATCAGTTGCAAAGTTTTATTAAAGACGATGTGAACTGCACCTTATTATTAATTGAGACCGAATGGTTATCCCGCCTGCGCGCGCGTTATGGTTATCAGTATCGCGATCAATGTTGGCGGTTGCTGGGTGAAGCCTTGAGTCACGGTGAGTTAGCTGAGCGACACAAACTGGTTGCTCGTCTAAGCCACAATGAAGTTGCCATTCTCCTGACCAGTATTGATGAGGGGGATATTCGTCCTTATCTACAGCGCTTACTGCGTATGATAAACCAAGAGCTGGAAAATATTTCCTTGCCTGCTAATCAAGGTTTTCATATTGGTGTAGCGAAAACACAAGACGATGATGCGGCGTCGTTACTGGCCAAAGCGGATAACGCTTTGCAGCAAGCGAAGCGACGCAGTGAGGTTTACCATTGGCCTAGCCATGCGAATGCCGATAGTCGAACCCGAGAGCAGTGGCGCAATATTTTGCTTGATGCCCTCAATAAAAACCCGCTCACCCTTTATGCTCAGCCAGTGAGACATCGTGATAATCAAACTAACTGGCACCAAGAGGTCTATGCCCATTTGTGGGTGGATGAGGCTTGGTTGTCTGCTGGGCAGCTGCTCAATCGTATTGAAATGTACGCGCTGGGTGAAGAGTTTGACCGTCATGTGCTGACACGCGCCGATCAGTATATAAAAGCACATCCAGAGTCGGACAAACTTGCCATTAACTTGACGGTAGAGAGTGTGAGAAGCACCGCGTTCTATGACTGGTTAGCCAACTACTTATTAAAAACCTACTTGTCAGATAAGCTTGCGTTCGAGGTTGCAGAGGAAGCGGTGCAGGTTGACATTGCGGCATGCCAAACCCTGTTTAAGATGATCCGAGAGCATGGGTTTGAAGTGGGGATTGACCATTTTGGCCGTGATATGGACAACGTGAATTATATCCACGATATTGAGCCCGATTATGTCAAACTCGACATTGGCTTTGGACAGCCGTCGAGTGATGTTGATGATGTCTTTATCCGTATGCTGATCAATATTGCCGCGGCGCAAGAGATACGCGTCATTGCCACGGGCATTGAGCAATCTGACCAGCACCAATATTTTCATCAATTGGGCTGCCATGGTTACCAAGGCTATATCTTTCCACCGGTTCAACTGGGCAATCTTGCTCAGTCAGCGCCATTGCCAAGCTGAGCACGCATAATAAGTGCGTCTTCCGTGGTGCCATCCGGGCAGGGGTAATAGCCTGCTCGGCGGCTTATCAGCTCAAATCCCTGTTTTTGATACAGCGCTCGTGCACCACGGTTACTTTGTCTAACTTCCAACCACAAGGTGTTCGCGCCTGCAGCAACGAGTGTCTTTTTTAGCAAGGTGAGCAGCTGGTGACCGACGCCTTTACCTTGAAAAGGCCGGTCAACGGCAATGTTTAAAAGCTCTGCTTCGCCAGCGACGCAACGCGTGTAAAAATAACCGATGATCTGATCATTTTGGTTGACTAACGCATAGTGGTGATCGAAGCGCCCCTGAGCCGGTGAAAGCTGTGTCTTCGACCAAGGCGCAATATGCACGGATTGTTCAATACGTACGATATCGCTCAGGTGCTTATCGTCAATGGGCTGAAGCGTGTAATCAGTCATACTGGCAGATCTGACGCCATAAATCGCGTTTTGCCGCAGGGTTATCATGCATCTGTGCCAAGGGGAGAGAGCGGAGTGTGCGCACACCGTCAATCACGACTTCCGGCTCACCAATATACCAACACCAGACCAAGTGGTGATCGCCGAGTGCTGCGAGCGCGGCGTGGGGTAGTTGCCTCGCCTTATCAGCGTCAAGCTTCATACTTTTTAAGATATTGCCAAATAACCACGCATCTTGCTCGCTGAGAGGATCGTCGCAAACCAGCAATAGCTGGCAGTTTTCGGGAAGTTGGATAACTTCCTGTTCACGGCCGTAAAGCTCAGGATGGCGGAGTTGCCAGACGGATAAACCCATGGCTTGTAAACGTTGAATATCGGTCAGCATATCGAGTGCTCGTTAAACGGTGGCGGCAGCGAGTTGCTTGTACCACCAATGCTTGTCGGTCGAAATCGGCGCAAATTCAGCATTGGCCGCTTGAGGGCTCGGCGCAATTTTAAGCTGACAATAGCCAAGTTCAAACAAGACGGATTCTGCCTCATCTAAAAGGGGAGCAATCAATTCAGGGTCGGGGCTAAACCAAACCGCGATAAGTTGCGCATTATCCTCGGATTGTGCATCCACGACGGCAATGTGTCCTAGCGTGCTACCCATATCATCCGTGGCGACCAATGACAGTGTGATCAGCCCGTGCTCTCGCCATTGTTGCAACTGATCAGCTTGCTGAGGGTTAGCGAGTGTATCTCGCCACCATTGATCGAGGCGAACCAAATCGGCGGGCGCTTCTGAGCGGATTAACATAGCGAAAAGCCTAGATGACAAATGATGCGCTCAGGATAACGGATTCCCGATCCGGTGCAAGCACTGTGCGAACAAGGTTTCAGTATATCGACGCTCACAGCCTGTATTGTTGAGTAATAAATTGCGCACTTTCGCTGCAAACTCAACACCAATGACTGATTTTGAGCACCTTATCTATTTTTACGGGTTGACGTACGGTATATAGTGTTAAAAGCTTGAACGCTAAAGCAGCACCACATAGAGTGCTACTGACAAGCTGATAGAAAGTGTCTAACATGTGAGACGAATTTTTCGCCACGACACGTTGGTCGGCACCTGTACCGAGGAAGATGTGAGCCATCCATGCCAATTTCGCAGTTAACCGATTGGTTTTACCGCTTAACCGACAGCAGTCCGTTTCTTTTTGCCATTCTCGATAGTGACGATTGTTACCTCTATGCTAATCAGCGATATGCGGATATAACTGGAGTCGCATTGGATGCCTTGGTGGGGGCGAACGACCAGCAAACGCTCGGAGAACAGTTTTATGCAGCTGTAAAGCCGCATTACGAGTCAGCACGGCGAGGGAAAAGCACTGAAGGGGAAGTGGTGGTGTCTGATGGCTATCACAGTACCAGCTTTCATTTTAGTGTCTCCCCGCTTAGTGAGCATCGAGACAGTAAAGGGCTGCCTTATGTAGTCATTCATGCTGCTGACACATCAGAGCGGCAGGTGCTTGCAAGTGCCCTTGAAGAAGCCGAAGAAAAATTTTACCGCTTGAGTGAATTGATTGATGACGGCTGCTGTTTGGTAGAAGATGAGCTGATCCTTTCTGCAAATCCCATGGCAGTGGAACGCCTCGGTGTTGACAGCACAGACGCCTTATTGGGCGAGTCGCTATCGACCTTCCTGCGTCCCGCAGATTCTAATCAATCTCTCGTCGCCATGCTTTCACAGCCTGCTGGCAATCAAAGCACCTCGTGTGTGCTTGCCAACACGGGGGCATCCATCGAGGTGTCTTGTGCACCTATTCACATTTTAGGTAAAAACGCGCATATGGTGCGTTTGCATGCACAGGCTGTCGTGGCTGAGCCTCAGCCTGCGGCGATGCTCCATTCGGCGTACACGGATGCGTTAACTGGGTTGTATAACCGTCATGGCTTTAGTCGTGAGCTGGATGGTTTGATAGCCAGCGGGACACCGTTAGCCATGCTGTACCTTGACGTAGATAACTTTAAAAATATCAACGACTCATTAGGTCACCATATTGGCGATCGGGTATTACAAGATATTGCCCAACGCTTACGCCGTTTACTGTCACCAGACACCATTGTGGGTCATCTGGGGGGCGACGAATTTGCAATTATTCTGCCAAAACCGGCGACCGATGATGCACCTGACCAGCTGGCGGAAAAAGTGGTCTCTGTGATCAGCCAGCCGTTTGAGCTGCACCATTTTAGTAAGTACTTGGCGTGTTCGGTTGGGTTGGTACGCTATCCAGAAGATGGCAAAGATGCACGCAGTTTACTGCAAAATGCCGATACTGCCATGTATGAGGCGAAAGAGCGCGGCCGAAACCGCGTCGTCGCCTATGACGACCAAATGAGCAAAGAAGCTCGGATGCGGCTTTGGCTTGAGATTGAACTGCAAAAAGCATTACAAAATAATGGTTTAGAGGTGTGGTATCAGCCAAAAGTCAACACGAGCGATTATCGCGTCAACGGGGCGGAGGCCCTGGTGCGTTGGAAGCATCCAGTCGAAGGATATATCAGTCCTGCGCGATTTATTCCGGTCGCAGAGCGGTGTGGCTTGATTGAGCAACTGGGCCGCAATGTAATGCGAGAGGTGTTTCAAAATGTGCGTCGTTGGCGTCTTCATGATGTTTTGCCCGGCCGCGTCGCCATCAACCTTTCTCCGGAGCAGTTTCGTAATCCTAAACTGACCGAGCATATGGAAAAGCTGCTGCGCGCAACCGGTGCAAATCCCGAAGATATCACGTTTGAGCTTACAGAAAGTGCGGTGATGAACGACGATACCCATGCCATGCAAATGCTCAATGCAATCAAAGAGCTGGGTTTTGCTTTGTCTATCGATGATTTCGGAACCGGATATTCCTCGTTATCCTACTTAGCGCGTTTTCCGCTGGATGAATTGAAAATCGATCGCGCGTTTATTCACGATATGGATGCGTTGAGTAAGCAAGTGACCTTGGTGGAAAGCATTATCAACCTTGGGCGAGCCATGGAGATGACGGTGGTAGCAGAAGGGGTAGAAACGCGCCAGCAAGCGTCGGTGCTGACCAATTTAAACTGTGACACCATTCAGGGATATTATTTTCACTCGCCCATGCCGCGGCGAGAATTTGAAAAGCTATTACAAAAAAGTAAGCCCCGTAAGCAGCCACCCCAGACAGTGCCAGCTCCGACAGACTAATCAGATCAAATAACCGCCTCTACAAGGCGGTTATTGGTTTGCGCTATTCGTCGTTTTGCTGAGATTGGTGATAGGCAATACGATTGAGCTCCAGTAGGGCATAGCGGTGTTCGACAAAGGCATACACATTGCCAGACATGGCCAACTTATACAGTGCAACCGCTTTGTCTTGATTGCCAAGATGTTGATAGTGTTTAGCCAGATAAAAATAGGCTTCGCATAAACGCTCCGCCAGCACTTGGTTATCACTCGCTTGAGTGGCCAACTGCTCCAGCAACTCTCGCTCGCTCACCTTGCCCAAAAACATCCGCGCCAGTTGCCATCCCCAATCCAGTTGGTCGCTGTTTTCTATCCGCTCGGCTAAATGTGTTTTGGCCGCGTCATCGCCTTTCCAATCGCGTTCCACCAAGTACAGCCAAATCACACGATACGGATCGTCCACGTCGTCTTGGTAATGGGTGAGAAGATCCTGATAGGCGAGGCGGTAGCGTCCACCATAGTAAAGCGCGATACCACGATTACGCTCGGCATATGTGTGTGTGTTATCTAGCTCTAAGGTAGAGTCAAACGCTTCATATGCGGCATCGTAGTGGCCGGTTTGGGTGAAATAGACGCCCAGAATATTAAACACATCGGGTTGATCCGGCTTTAATGAGAGTGACTGATTAAAATCGAGCCGTGCCAGATCGCGCATTCCGAGGCTGTCGTGCAGCAAACCGCGCTCATAGTGGAGTTGGGCGCGCGCATCGTCGCTCAGATCGTCGCGAGCGAGTAGTTGGTCAATACGAGCAAGATGCACTTCCTGTTGCAACGTGGGTTGCAATGGCACGGCCATGGGCGGGAAAGTCCACTGACTGGTGCAGCCTGTGAGTAGTAAAAGGCCTGCAATGACCAGCGACTTCAAAAAAACGGTCATGACGGTGCGTCTCCATATAAAAAAAGGGGGCCACGGCCCCCCTTTATAGCATGAATTACAATCAGACTCTAAGCGTCAGTTGCAGGTGCGTCATCGGCAGGTGCAGCGTCAGTGGCTGCCTTATCCGAAGCTGCTTCTTTCATGCTTAGACGGATACGACCTTGGCGGTCGATCTCTAGCACTTTCACTTCAACTTCTTGGCCGATTTCGAGGAAGTCAGAGACTTTCTCAACACGCTGATCCGCGATTTGTGAGATGTGTACCAGACCATCTTTACCACCGATCACAGACACGAATGCACCGAAATCAACGATACGCTGGACTTTACCCGTGTAGATGCGGCCCACTTCCACTTCAGCGGTTAAAGCTTCGATACGAGAAATCGCATCTTGTGCCGCCGCGCCGTCAGTTGCAGCAATTTTCACTGTACCATCGTCATCGATTTCGATTGTGGTACCGGTTTCTTCGGTTAGCTGACGGATCACTGCGCCACCTTTACCGATCACATCACGGATCTTATCTGGGTTGATGCTGATGGTGTGAATACGTGGAGCAAACTCAGAGATATCATCACGTGCTGAACCAATCGCTTGATCCATCACATCCAAGATATGCAGACGCGCACCTTTTGCTTGGTTCAGGGCGATTTGCATGATCTCTTTGGTGATACCCTCGATTTTGATGTCCATCTGTAGTGCAGTAACACCGTCATCGGTACCTGCGACTTTAAAGTCCATGTCGCCAAGGTGGTCTTCATCACCGAGGATGTCAGAAAGTACGACAAAATCGTCCCCTTCTTTAACCAGACCCATCGCGATACCCGCGACTGATTTTTTCACCGGTACACCGGCGTCCATCAGTGCCAGAGAGGTACCACATACCGACGCCATTGACGATGAGCCGTTTGACTCAGTGATTTCAGAGACCACACGGACGGTGTATGGGAATTCGTCTTGGCTTGGCATTACCGCAGCAATACCACGTTTTGCAAGACGGCCATGGCCGATTTCACGACGCTTTGGTGAACCGACAAAACCGGTTTCACCGACACAGTATGGAGGGAAGTTGTAGTGCAGCATGAAGCTGTCCTGACGCTCACCCATGATTGAGTCGATGATCTGTGCATCACGTTGGGTACCCAGTGTGGCGGTCACCAGCGCCTGCGTTTCACCACGCGTAAACAACGCGCTGCCGTGTGTGCGAGGCAGCACACCGGTACGTACGTCTAGCGCACGAACCATGTCTTTTTCGCGACCATCGATACGTGGTTCACCGGCAATGATGCGGCTACGCACGACTTTCTTCTCTAGATCGCCAAGCATATCGAGGATTTCACGCTCGTCGAGGGTCTCGTCTTGCTCAAGCAGAGCGGCAACCACCTCTTGCTTCACGTTACCGACTTGCTCATAACGCGCCATTTTTTCAGTGATTTGGTACGCTTGTGCGAGTGGGCCTTGCGCCATTTCTGCAACACGCGCTTGCAGTGCAGCATTCACTTCTGGTGCTTGCCAATCCCACGCTGGGGTGCCAACTTCCGCGGCGAACTCTTTGATAGCGTTGATAGCGACTTGTTGTTGGTCATGACCAAACATCACCGCTTGCAGCATTTGTTCTTCGCTTAGGCGATCGGCTTCAGATTCAACCATCAGCACCGCGCCTTCAGTACCGGCAACCACAAGGTCAAGACGGCTGTTGTCCAGCTCTGCTTCGCTTGGGTTCAATACCAGCTCATCGTTGATATAACCAACACGTGCCGCACCGATTGGGCCATTGAATGGGATACCAGAAATCGCTAGTGCCGCAGAGGTACCTAGCATGGCAACCACATCTGGGCTAACAGCTGGGTTTACCGATACTACGGTCGCAATCACTTGAACTTCGTTTTTGAACGAGTCAGGGAAAAGCGGACGAATAGGGCGGTCAATCAAACGTGCTGTCAGGGTTTCTGACTCAGAAGGACGACCTTCACGCTTGAAGAAACCACCTGGGATTTTACCTGCCGCGTAAGTACGCTCTTGGTAGTTCACGGTCAGTGGGAAAAAGCCCTGGCCTTCTGCCGCTTCTTTTTTACCGACGACAGAGACGAATACCGAGGTATCGTCCATGCTTGCCATTACCGCACCGGTGGCTTGGCGTGCCATCACACCGGTTTCCAACGTCACGGTATGGTTGCCGTATTGGAATGTTTTTACGATTGGATTCACAGAATGTTTCCTTGTTGCTGAGGAGATAAATCATCCGATTTATCGAGCTAAATGTAAGCTTTCAGCTGTTCACCATCGCGACTAATGGCAACACACTGCGGGCTTGTCCCGCGGGCGGACGTGCAATGTGTTGTCAATAGCCGCGACCGGATGGTCGACTTCGTTGACTGTGTCACAACTGAAAGTGGCGCTAATTATACACGTGCTTCACCAATAACGACACCACGCGGCGTTCAATTGGCAACATTTGTGATGTGTTTGGCAAGCAATCTTGACCCTAACGAATACAGATAACAGTGCCAAGTCAGATTTGTGAATTGAAGCTGGCTACAAGATCAGCGAAAATACGTTCCCTTTGTGATTAACCCCCTCAGTTGGCGCCTGATTGCCGCCTGAATAAATCAAGAAGATAACTTGCTATGTCTAATACACCGCTGCAACAGGAAGTTGATAAACGACGCACCTTTGCGATTATCTCGCACCCGGATGCGGGTAAAACCACGATTACTGAAAAAGTCCTGCTATTCGGACGTGCGATCCAAACCGCCGGGACGGTCAAAGGGCGCGGCTCTAACCACCATGCAAAATCTGACTGGATGGATATGGAGAAAGAGCGGGGGATCTCCGTGACCACGTCAGTGATGCAGTTCCCGTACAATGACTGTTTGGTCAACCTGCTTGATACCCCAGGGCACGAGGATTTCTCGGAAGATACCTATCGAACCCTCACCGCGGTTGACTCTTGTTTGATGGTGATTGATGCAGCAAAAGGTGTTGAGGATCGTACTCGTAAGTTGATGGAAGTTACGCGTTTGCGCGATACCCCGATCATTACCTTTATGAACAAATTGGACCGCGATATTCGCGATCCGATGGAGCTGCTGGATGAAGTAGAAAGTGAGCTCAATATTGCCTGTGCGCCAGTGTCATGGCCAATTGGTTGTGGTAAAGGGTTTAAAGGGGTGTATCACATTCATCGCGATGAAAGCATCTTGTATCAGTCTGGCCAAGGTCACACCATTCAAGAAACTCGCATCATTAAAGGGTTGGATAACCCTGAATTGGATGAGGCAATTGGTGCAGATATTGCGCAAGACTTGCGTGATGAGCTCGAACTGGTCATGGGCGCGTCGCACGAATTTGATCGCGAGCTGTTTCTCAGTGGCGACTTAACACCGGTCTTTTTTGGTACGGCACTGGGTAACTTTGGTGTCGATCATATGTTGGATGGGTTGACGGCTTGGGCGCCGAAACCACTCTCTCGTCCGACGCCGGATCGTGTCGTTAATGCCGACGAAGAAAAATTCACCGGCTTCGTCTTTAAGATTCAGGCCAACATGGATCCCCGTCACCGTGACCGCATTGCCTTTGTTCGTGTGGTATCCGGTAAGTACCAGCAAGGCATGAAGTTAAAACATGTGCGCTTGGGCAAACAGATTAATATCTCTGATGCCGTGACCTTTATGGCGGGTGATCGTGCGCGTGCCGAAGATGCTTACGCTGGCGATATTATCGGTTTGCACAATCATGGCACTATCCAAATTGGGGACACCTTTACACAAGGCGAAGATCTTAAGTTTTCTGGGATCCCTAACTTTGCGCCTGAACTGTTCCGCCGTATTCGCTTGCGCGACCCTTTGCGTCAAAAACAGCTGCTTAAAGGTCTGGTCCAGCTTTCGGAAGAAGGTGCGGTACAGGTCTTCCGTCCGCTACAATCGAACGATCTTATCGTTGGTGCGGTTGGTGTGCTGCAGTTTGATGTGGTGGTGGCACGCTTGAAAGCGGAATACAACGTTGATGCGATTTATGAGTCGATTAACGTGGCGACGGCACGTTGGGTCGAATGTGAGGATGAGAAAAAACTCGACGACTTCCAGCGTAAAAACCAAGCCAACCTCGCGCTGGATGGTGGTGACAATCTTACCTATATCGCACCGACCATGGTCAACCTCAACCTGACCCAAGAGCGCTTCCCGGACATTCAATTGCGGGCAACGCGTGAGCACTAAGTAAGCGGGTTGATGCCAAAGGCATCGCACTCATGGAGGGGAGCTAGCTCGTTCCCTGCGGGTGAGGCTCCCTGCGGATGAGGGTCAAACCTTCTATAATGCCGTCTGTATAGGGCGGCATTTTACTTTTAAGAGGACAGCGATGAAGATAGCTTTGGCCATCAAAAGGTGGATAGCGCGTTATGATGCCTGGTGCCAACGCATGGGGCTCACTCCTGAGAACCGACGCAGTTGCGTGCCGGTGAAACGCGAATCACATACTCAGATAAATCGCACTGACAAGCATGATTGATACCCATTGTCATTTTGATTTTTCTCCGTTTAACCAAGCGCCCGCGCAATATTGGCAAGCGGCACGTGAGATGGGCGTCACGCGGATGATAGTGCCCAGCGTGAGTGAACAAAACTGGCAGGCGGTATTAGCGTTGACGGAGCGCTTTGCTGGCATCTATGCCGGGCTTGGGCTGCATCCTTGTTTTGTCGACACGCACACCGACTCGAGTCTTGCCGCATTAGAAGACGCGCTGGTGTCACGGCCGCTATCTTGCGTGGCGGTTGGTGAAGCCGGCTTGGACTATTTTGTCGCGAATACCGCTGAGATGAAGCAGCGCCAGCACGCCTTGCTAGAAGGGCAATTATGGCTGGCTCGCCGTTATGATTTACCCATTATTTTGCACAGTCGCCAATCCCATAACCAATTATTGCGTGTGATTAAAGCGTATCCTGGGGTTCGCGGCGTGCTTCATGCCTTTAGTGGTAGTACGCAGCAAGGCAAACAATTTATCGATGCGGGTTTGATGTTGGGCGTGGGCGGAACCATTACCTATCCGCGTGCCAATAAGACCCGTCAAGCGATTCAACATTTACCCCTCTCACACCTGTTACTGGAAACCGATGCGCCGGATATGCCTTTGGCAGGGTTTCAAGGAAAAGCCAATACCCCAGCACAGGTTTCTCGGGTGGCAGACGTTCTCTGTGAGTTAAAAGACTGTGATAAAGATCGTCTATTGACTGAAACATCAGGCAATGCTGAGCGATTGTTTAGTCTTAAATAAGCCGCTATCATCTAAAGCCAAACGTTTGCACTCGTATAAGCTCACAAAAGTAGATCAAAGTCATACTTATTGATGCATTACAGAATAGTTTTACAGCGAACTGTGACTGGAATATTACTTTAATGTGATTTGCATGCGTATAATCCCCCCCGGAAACCAAATTCCACTTTGTCGAGACGCCAATTTTTATTTTTGAGGATGCCAAAACTATGAGCCTGCTGATGAGCGTGGTAGGGATGATGGTGCTGCTGGGGATTGCAGTCCTTCTCTCCGATAACCGCAAAGCGATTAACCTCCGTACCGTGGGTGGCGCATTCGCTATCCAACTCTTTTTCGGTGCCTTCGTACTGTATGTCGACGTGGGTCGTGACATCTTGTACGGTGCATCACAATACGTTGCCAACGTCATCGCCTATGGTGATGAAGGGATCAGCTTTATCTTCGGTGGGCTGGTTTCTGGCAAAATGTTTGAACTGTTCGGCGGTGGCGGTTTCGTCTTCGCGCTGAAAGTTCTGCCTGTCATCGTCTTCTTCTCATCATTGATCAGCGTACTTTACTACCTAGGTATCATGCAGGTTGTGATCAACGTACTGGGTGGTGGCCTACAAAAAGCACTAGGTACATCACGTGCCGAGTCTATGTCAGCAACCGCTAACATCTTTGTGGGTCAAACTGAAGCGCCATTGGTGATTCGTCCATTCGTACCGCGTATGACTCAATCTGAGCTGTTCGCCGTCATGTGTGGTGGTCTTGCCTCTGTTGCTGGTGGTGTACTGGCCGGTTATGCATCAATGGGCGTGCCACTTGAGTACCTCATCGCGGCATCCTTTATGGCGGCACCGGGTGGTCTTCTGTTTGCGAAAATCATCAAGCCTGAAACGGAAGAGCCTGTCGAGCAAATGGCAGATGCAACTGCTGAAGGTGTTGATAAACCAGCGAACGTGATTGACGCGGCCGCAGCGGGTGCATCATCAGGTATGCAACTGGCGCTAAACGTGGGCGCGATGCTACTGGCATTCATCGGCTTGATTGCACTGATTAACGGCATGCTAGGCGGCATCGGTGGCTGGTTCGGTTATCCAGACATCACGCTTGAGCTAATCCTAGGTTATGTCTTCGCTCCACTTGCCTTCTTGATTGGTGTGCCATGGGAAGAAGCCATCGTTGCCGGCTCTTTCATCGGTCAGAAACTGGTTGTGAACGAATTCGTCGCTTACTTGAACTTCACCCAGTACCTAGGTGAAAACGGTCAGTTAGTCGCGCAAACAGGTGCACTGATGACAGAGAAAACACAAGCGATCATTTCATTCGCATTGTGTGGCTTTGCAAACTTGTCATCGGTAGCCATCCTGCTAGGTGGTCTGGGTGGCCTTGCGCCAAACCGTCGTCCAGACATTGCACGCTTTGGTATGAAAGCCGTTGCGGCAGGTACGCTATCTAACCTGATGTCTGCAACCATTGCTGGTCTGTTCCTAACCTTGACCATGATGGGTTAATTTCCCCCAACCATGTGTCATCAAAAACGCCACGCAGGAGACTGTGTGGCGTTTTTATTTTTGGTGGCCATACTTAGTTAGTGCGATATCTATCAACAAAATAAGGAAACACTATGCAGGAAGTCTTACTGGCACTTGTAGCAGGTTTTTTGGTCGGAGTGTTATTCAGTGCGATTAAACTCCCTATCCCCGCGCCACCGGTGTTATCAGGAATAATGGGGATTGTCGGTGTCTATTTGGGAGGCGTTGGTTACCAGTGGGTGGTGGAGCGTTTCTTTTCTTAACCGGCTAAATATTCTCCATCTTTGCGATTGGTGCTGGTGGGCAACAGTGTGTATTTCAACAGAAACGGTAAAATCTAGTTTTGCTTGGATGGCGTTGGTAAAATAAGTGAACACCGTCATAGTTTGAGGGTGCCACAATCCCTTATTTTCCTCTTATGGTTAGCAACAAGGTGTGGCTAGCCCCAATCTAGAACGTCCAACGGCGGAATACGCAAACACATCACGTTTGCACGCGGCAACAAGGATGGTTGGTTGAAGGCGGCGAGATGTCCAGCCTCAAACTTCAAGGAGCCAAGTCCGCTGAACGGCAACCTGCTAATAGGTTGTTTACACAGTGGCCAACCCATAACTGTTTGGCAAAAGAATGAGGACTGGAGATACCCATGAACGAATTACAAACCGCAGCCCTACGCGCACTGAAATTAATGGATCTGACCACACTGAATGATGATGACACGGATGAAAAAGTGATCGCTTTGTGTCAGAACGCGAAATCACCAGTCGGTAACACGGCTGCGATCTGCATCTATCCCCGTTTCATTCCGGTGGCAAAAAAAGCGCTGCGTGAGCAAGGCACCCCTGAGGTGCGCATCGCCACCGTTACTAACTTCCCTCACGGCAATGATGATATCGATATTGCCGTGGCTGAAACCAAGGCGGCCGTTGCCTATGGCGCCGATGAAGTTGACGTTGTTTTCCCCTATCGTGCATTGATGGCGGGTAACGAAGAGATCGGTTTTGAACTGGTCAAACAATGCAAAGCTGCCTGTGGCGATCAAGCGCTGCTAAAAGTCATCATCGAAAGCGGTGAACTGAAAACAGACGCACTTATCAAGCGTGCGTCTGAAATCTCAATTGATGCGGGCGCTGACTTTATCAAAACCTCGACCGGTAAAGTGGCGGTGAATGCTACGCCAGAAGCGGCAGAAATTATGCTGAACGTGATTAAAGACAAAGGTGTCGCGGATAAAGTGGGCTTTAAGCCAGCCGGTGGTGTACGCACTGCTGAGGATGCGCAGCAATACCTCGCGATGGCGGATCGTATCTTGGGCGAGAGCTGGGCAGACAGTCGCCACTATCGCTTTGGCGCCTCAAGCTTGTTAGCGAACTTATTACATACGCTGGGTGAAGGTGAAAAAGCGGCACAAGGCGGCTACTAATCCTTAGTGATGTTCGCAGGGCAAGTGACTGCTTGCCCTGTCTTGCCGGTAAGGAGGATGGATGATCTTACCTCAGGAAATTATTCGTAAGAAACGTGACAACATCGCGTTAAGCAAAGAAGAAATCTATACCTTTATTCAAGGGGTGGCCGACGAGTCGGTCTCAGAGGGGCAAATTGCCGCCTTTGCGATGGCGATTTACTTCAACGACATGACCATGGATGAGCGTGTTGCTCTGACATGTGCAATGCGTGACTCGGGAATGACCATCGATTGGTCACATATGAATTTTGATGGTCCCGTGGTGGATAAACATTCGACCGGTGGTGTCGGTGATGTGACCTCATTAATGCTTGGCCCTATGGTAGCAGCATGTGGCGGTTATGTGCCCATGATTTCCGGCCGAGGTTTAGGACACACGGGGGGAACGCTAGATAAACTGGAATCGATTCCCGGCTATAACATCATGCCGAGCAACCAAGTGTTTGGTGATGTCACACGTGATGCTGGCGTTGCGATTATCGGTCAAACCGGGTCTTTGGCGCCTGCGGACAAACGCGTTTATGCGACCCGCGATGTCACTGCAACCGTGGACAACATTTCTCTGATCACCGCTTCTATCTTGTCGAAAAAACTGGCGGCAGGGTTAGATGCATTGGTGATGGATGTCAAAGTGGGGTCGGGGGCATTTATGCCCACGTATGAAGATTCCGAGGCGCTTGCCAAATCGATTGTGGCGGTTGCCAATGGTGCAGGTACGAAAACGAGCGCTTTGTTAACCGACATGAACCAAGTGTTGGCATCCTCTGCCGGCAATGCGCTAGAAGTCAAAGAAGCGGTTGATTTTCTGACCGGTCGATACCGCAATCCACGCTTGTACAATGTCACTATGGCACTGTGTGCGGATATGCTGGTGATTAGCGGGCTTGCAGACGATGTGAACAGCGCAAAACAGAAACTGGATGAAGCACTAGACAGTGGCCGTGCGGCTGAGTGCTTTGCCAAAATGGTGGCTGGACTGGGCGGTCCGCGTGACTTTGTTGAGTCGCCGGAGCGCTATCTTTCTACCGCCGCTATCATTAAACCAGTCTACGCGACGGATTCAGGTATAGTCAGTGCCATGGATACCCGAGCATTGGGCATGGCTATGGTAGAAATAGGTGGCGGCCGTCGGGTTGCTAGCGATAAAATTGATTATGCCGTTGGGCTGAACGAAATGATTCGTCTGGGGCAACACGTGGACGGGCAAACACCGCTCGCCATGCTCCATGCTCAAACTGAAGAGCAATGGCAACAAGCGGCGAATGCGGTGCGAGCCGCAGTAAAAGTGGCTGATACGGCGCCCAGTGCGACGCCAGACGTTTACCGTCGCATCAGCCTAGAAGACGTCTAACGGAGGCGATCATGAAACGCGCAATAGTATTAGTTTTAGATTCATTTGGTATTGGTGCCACTGAAGACGCAGTTAAATTCGGTGACCAAGGTGCTAATACCTTGGGCCACATTGCTCAAGCGTGTGCCAAAGGCGAAGCGGATAATGCCGACCGCAGCGGCCCGCTTTCATTGCCAAACCTGACCAAATTAGGTCTAGGTAAGGCATGTGAAGAATCATCGGGTTACTTCCCTGAAGGGCTAGATGCCAACGCAGAGATCATCGGTGCTTATGCGCACGCGAAAGAGTTGTCATCTGGCAAAGACACCCCGTCTGGTCACTGGGAAATTGCCGGTGTACCCGTACTATTTGATTGGGGTTACTTCACTGACCAGACCAATAGTTTCCCGCAAGCGCTGCTGGATCGTATTGTCGAGCGTGCCAAGCTGCCGGGCTATTTGGGTAACTGTCATGCGTCAGGCACTCAAGTGCTGGACGATTTGGGCGAAGAGCACATGAAAACCGGTAAGCCGATTTTCTATACCTCTGCAGATTCTGTGTTCCAAATCGCATGTCACGAGGAAACCTATGGCCTCGATAATCTGTACGAGCTGTGCCAAATCGTGCGTGAAGAGCTGGAAGACTACAACATTGGTCGTGTGATTGCGCGTCCATTTGTGGGCCCAGGCAAAGGCCAATTTGAGCGTACGGGTAACCGTCGTGATTTGTCAGTTGAGCCACCATCGGCCACGGTATTGCAAAAAATCGTGGACGAGAAAGGCGGTGACGTGATTTCGATTGGTAAGATTGCTGACATCTACGCCCATTGCGGGATCACCAAAAAGATCAAAGCGACAGGCCTTGAAGCGCTGTTTGACGCGACCAAAGACGCGATCAAAGATGCGGGTGATAACAGCTTAGTCTTTACCAACTTTGTTGATTTTGACTCTGCATATGGTCATCGCCGTAATGTGGCTGGTTACGCTGCGGCCTTGGAATACTTCGATGCGCGTTTGCCAGAAATCATGGCCATGCTGGAAGAAGATGATGTCTTGATCCTCACTGCCGACCACGGCTGTGATCCGACTTGGCCGGGCACTGACCATACCCGTGAGCACATTCCTGCTCTGGTTTATGGCAGCAAGGTACCTGCGGGGTCATTAGGTCGCCGAGAAACCTTTGCCGATATTGGCCAATCGCTGGCGACTTACTTTGGCACGTCGCCGATGGACTATGGACAATCCTTCCTGTAAGGATGACGGGGATTAACCCATGAAAGAGATGGCTTAGGCCATCTCTTTTTTTATGGGTGAGGTTTGAGGCGCGTACGTCGCTGAGTTGGATTACCAAGGAAGTAATGGAGTTTGGCCGTCGCGACGCTTGAGCATGCCAACCAGCAATGCCCCCAACAGAATCGCGAGCACTAACAGCGTACGAAACTGATTCATGTTTTCTTGCAATTGGTGATGGGCTTTTTCTGTGACCGCCTGATGTTCTAGCGTGAGACGGAGAAAGCCTGCTACATCGCCCTCTCGGCTAATGGGGGCCATGAGTTGCTGACGGCCGCGGCTTTCTAACCCAAGCGGTGTGGTTAATCCAACCGCCGTTTCGAGTGGCAGGGCATTAGCCGAGTGCACCACGGCCTGACCGTTTAGGCGGTAGAAACTCGCATCGCGGATCAGAGGCTCTTTGACCAAGGCGTCGGCCATAGTTTGTAATGGCTGATAGTTCTTATCCACCAAGGCGTCGTAGGCTTGTGCGCCAATCTGACGGGTCATCAGTTGTGCCAGTTCATCCGTTTGTTGGTAGAGCGCTTGATATTGGCGCTGGCTTAATGTCGTGCTGTAAAGCATCAACGCCGCAATTGCAGCGATCGCACTGAACAAGATCCCCCATTTCACCACGCGTCGCAGTGCTTGTCGCGAAACCGTAAACATAGCCACCTCAAAAGCTAAACCGCCAGAATAAATTGCACTGGAGCTCAGTGCTGGTTTTATGGTATCACAGCCTCAATACGATTCATTCACTATTCAATCGACGGCTTTGGCCGCAAGGACGCCTACAACCATGGACGCGACGCCCTTTAAAATTTACCGCACCCCAACGCTTTATCAACGTTTCCCATCGTTGTCGACCTACAGTCGCTATACCCGACGTCAAGGTGGATGGGTGCTCTTTGGTGAGCTGTTAGACCCGCGCCAGCTTGATGATATTGGTTTTTTTACCGGCGAAGCGGTGACACCGATTGATGGCTGGCGAGTGGGGCCCTATGAAGTCTTATTAATGGCAGGGCCATTAACCGATGCGCATCAAACCATTGTCCATTTGCTTGGCCTAGATTGTGCGGACGTGCACGGTCTGCCAGATCTCAGTCAGCCGGGTCTTGCGGTGTTTGATATGGATTCAACCGCGATTCAAATCGAATGTATTGATGAAATAGCTGCGTTAGCGGGGGTCGGGGATGCGGTCTCCGCGGTGACAGAACGTGCCATGCTGGGTGAACTAGACTTTGAAGCTAGTTTACGCGAGCGTGTTGCCGCGTTGAAAGGCGCGGACAGCCAAATCCTAGCGTCAGTGAAATCCACGTTGCCTTTGATGCCGGATATGGCGCGTTTAGTCGCCAGTTTGCGTGCGCATGGCTGGAAGGTGGCAATTGCCTCTGGTGGCTTTACCTATTTCTCTGATCACCTTAAAGACACGCTGTCACTGGATTATGCCGAGTCCAACCAACTCTCGATAGCGCACGGAAAGCTGACGGGAGAAGTGGAAGGGCAGGTGGTCGATGCCCAGCGAAAGGCAGACGTGCTGACGATGCTGGCACAACAATATGATATTGCAGCAGAAAATACCCTTGCGGTCGGGGATGGTGCCAACGACTTACCCATGATGAACGCCGCCGGGCTTGGCGTCGCCTACCATGCTAAGCCGATGGTCAACGCCCAAGCGCAAGCGGCGGTGAAACATACTTGGTTAGGCGGTGTGCTTTGTATCCTATCGGCAAGCTTGCGCGAGGGACGTATCAGTTGGCAGACCCGCTAACAGCCAAGGCGCATCAGCACCTCATCGGTGACATCGACCAGCTCGCCATACGCGCACAGTGCGGCAAACTCATCCTCGAGCTGGCGCGCTTTGTGGGTATCGCGTTTTAACAATGCCGCGAGTTTTTCGGGATTGATTTCTTGTTCCGCATGAGCAAGCGGCGCCATTCGGTTGCGCAGCACGGCAAATAGTCCTCCGCGCTGAGCTAGCTCAATAAACTTGCGGCGGGCATCGTCGGACTCAAACTCGCTATCCGCGAAGGTATGCACTCTGCGTACGACTTCATCTTGCATGTCCATCCAGACATAGTATTCGCGGATCAGTTCTTTTTGCGGTTGAGAGGGACGAGAAACCTCATGCGTGCGCGTATGAATTTTGTCGCCAAACAAGGGGTAGAAGGAAATCTGCCGCCCTCCACCGGCGCGCTCCAGTAATCGGTGCAACCGGCTCGGTGGTAGGTTAATGCCGACCGCGGATACCGAGAGTACGCCATTGTCTCGGCGTATAAAGTAAGGCTGCACGGTGAGCCGGGTCAGCAATAGTTGGTGCATAGCTCGCACCAGTGGCGGATCGGGTAAGATCTCATCCAACACGGTGAGTTTTTCTTGGTTGTGCTCAATCAAACGGCGTAAGTATTGGCGTCGGCGAGTATTCGGGGCTTCGTTGACCAGCTTTAGCTGGATATTATTGCGTTTAGGGCTGACTCGGATAACCTGATAAGGCATATCTACCAAAGGCGCGCGGCGGTCGATCTTCACAAAGGCATCGAGAGAGACAGAGATCAGATCGTCTTTTGCCCCTTGAAAGGGCTGCTTGAGTGCAACATTCAGTCCGCCCGAGGAAAAATCCAACAGCGCGCCTTCCATAACCCCCTGTTCAGCATGCACCAAAGAGACCTTAGAGCGGTATTGATAACGTGGCTCACGCCGCTGCGGCTGCATATCGGAGGAAATTAAGCTGGCTTGGCTCACAGGATTACGCTCATGTAAAAAGCGGCGCAGTGCTTGGCTTGAGCGTTCGGGTTTGGGGTGACTTAAATAGGCCTGCTGCGCATCATGATGTGTCACATCCTGTACCAGTGCTACGTGCGTCAACGTCTTCAATTTGTTGAGCCAGTCTGGCGATACATCCTGCAGTCGTTCGATATCGGCAGCCGTGATGGCCGACATGGTCACTTTAAATGCCCGCCAAGATGCCCGCTTGGCCCCTAATTTCCAAAACAGCTGGCGTTCTTCCACACTCATCTCACTGGGGGAGGCTGAGTAGAAAAAGCGACGTTTATTTTTTTCAACATAAAAACAGTAAAGCAGCAGTTGGCTATTGGCCGCCCCTTCGACTTGTAATAATGAAAGGCGTTGTGGGTCGAAAAGGTGATTGATCACAGGCTGGTTGCGTTCATCATGCCAGTAATCCCAAAGGCTGTGGTTTTGCCGCGTTTTAAGCACGTACGCCATTTTATCTTGCGCAAAATAGAGCGGCAGTACGCTGGTGTGATGCAAAAAAGACTGCTCATAGCTTTGCAGCTTGAGGGTCAGCAGTTTATCTTCCCCATCTTGTTTACCGCGAAAGTCTGGCGATGCCATCTCTGACTCCAACGCCCGTTTGATGGCGTCACTGCTGGTATCAAGACGCAGGCGTAACCAAGCATTGCTCGTACTATCATTGTTTTGGTCCACACCAATAATGCGGTAGCTCAAGCCATCTTCAAGATCAGGGTCGAGATACTTCTTTGCTAACGCCGCAAACCGGACAGTGACTTCTGAGCTTGGCGGGTAGTCAAAGGCGGCGGGGACGCGCACGCGGCAGCCTGAGTTTGATAAGTCGCTGGTGGTCCCGTGAACTTCCTGGCCCGACTGCAAGGTGATCAAGACTTGCGTAGCATAGTGAATGCGACTTTCGCTGCGTGATAGATAGCTGCCAAAGGTCAGCTTCTCGGGTAATAACGCCGTTTGGGCACTATCGGTGACTGGGCCTTGCCCTTTTTGCTGGTTCTGCTTGGCTTTCTCGTGTTGGACGCGAAAGTTATTTGGGGTGTTGTGTAGATCTTCCCATAACCCTTGGGTCAGTTGTCCATTATAAAGTGGCAAGCGCTCGTAGTAATAGTTAATGGCGACGTCGTCCAACCAATGCTTCTTGCCATGCAAGTCATATTCGTGACATTCGCCATCGACTTTTCCACGCAAATCAATGGTGCGATTGCACGGCGCCATCAGCCGCCTGATCTCCATTTTGATCAGCAGCTTGGCAGAGTTCGGCTCGTTAGCCGTTAGCTTGTCGAGCAGCACCTCAAATTTTGGGGTTTGGGAAAGAGGAAGCAGTTGCTCAATCAGTCCCTGGTAATCATCCTGCTTCATGGCAAAGTCTGTTAAAGTATTGGCCTGCTTTTGTAGCGGCACGCTATCAAAAAAGTTTGGGAATAATTAATAAGATAGCAATCATTTTGTGAATTAGCTGACATCATACGTATTGGAGTGCGAATGGCAAAAACAAAACGGGCCTACGTGTGCAATGACTGTGGCGCTGATTTTCCCCGCTGGCAAGGGCAATGCTCAGCGTGCGGTGCGTGGAATACCATCACAGAAGTACGCCTTGCCGCGTCCCCTCAAGTCGCGCGCAACGAAAAATATGCCGGCTACGCGGGGAGTGCTGAAGGTAAAGTACAGACGTTGCAAGAGATTGACTTGCAAGAAGTGCCACGCCTGAGCAGTGGTTTTAAAGAGCTAGACCGTGTCCTAGGTGGTGGGATTGTGCCTGGCGCGGCCATTTTGATTGGGGGCAACCCGGGCGCCGGTAAAAGTACTTTGCTATTACAAACCATGGTGGGTTTGGCGCAGCACTTACCGACGTTATACATCACCGGTGAAGAGTCACTCCAACAGGTTGCGATGCGTGCTGACCGACTTGGGCTTCCCAAAGATAAACTCAAGCTATTGTCCGAAACCAGTGTAGAAACCATTTGTCAGGTTGCTAAGAAAGAGCAACCTAAAATCATGGTCATCGACTCCATTCAAGTGATGCATGTTGGTGATGTGCAATCGGCACCGGGTAGCGTTTCTCAAGTGAGAGAGTCAGCCGCCGCTTTAACGCGCTACGCGAAACAGCACAATGTGGCGATATTTATGGTCGGCCATGTGACCAAAGACGGCACCTTGGCCGGCCCGAAAGTGCTCGAGCACTGCATTGACTGTTCGATTCTACTCGATGGTTCAAGTGATAGTAGGTTTAGAACCTTACGCAGCCACAAAAACCGCTTTGGGGCGGTGAATGAATTAGGTGTGTTTGCGATGACCGGGCAAGGGCTGAAAGAAGTCAGCAACCCTTCGGCGATTTTTCTTTCGCGTGGCGAGGAGCAGACGTCGGGAAGCTCGGTAATGGTGGTATGGGAAGGGACACGGCCTTTGTTGGTAGAGCTACAAGCGCTGGTCGACTATTCGCAGTTAGCCAATCCTCGTCGTGTCGCGGTGGGTTTAGAACAAAACCGACTGGCGTTATTGTTGGCGGTGTTGCACAAACATGGCGGGCTGCAAATGTCGGATCAAGACGTGTTCGTCAATGTGGTGGGTGGCGTCAAAGTGACCGAAACCAGTGCCGATCTCGCTTTGTTGTTGGCGCTGATCTCAAGCTTTCGCGATCGGCCTTTACCCCGTGATTTGGTGGTCTTTGGCGAAGTGGGCTTGGCCGGTGAAATTCGACCTGTGCCGAGTGGTCAAGAGCGCTTGATGGAAGCGGCGAAACACGGCTTTAAAAAAGCGGTCGTCCCGAAAGCGAATATGCCAAAGCAGCCGCTTGAGGGCATGCAAGTCTTTGGGGTAAGCAAGCTGTCTGATGCGTTGGATGTGTTGGAAGACCTCTAACCGCAGTGATAAACAACAAAGCTCACGTGTCTTGCTGCCCGGGAGCCGAACTCTGTGAGCTTTGTTGAGTGACTACATCGATACGTTGGTAGGCGTCACGTCTAAATCCGCCTCGCGCTGTTGCGCGGTACTTAGCGGTGGCTCGGGGTCGGGCATATTGGCGACCTGAACCTGAGTTTCTACCAAGTTTTCTACTACCGAAACTAAATGGCCCCAACCCACACGTTTTTCTTTTTCCAGCAAGGTATCAAAGTTCTCAGCGCTCCATTTAATAAAGCGGCGCGGGTCCAGCGCGCGTCCCAAAAAACGGACTTCATAGTGCAGGTGAGGACCTGTCGATAAGCCAGTGTTGCCGGACCAAGCAATCAGATCGCCTTTTTTCACGAACTGACCACTGCGCACATTGAATTTATCAAGGTGTGCGTACAAGGTCATAAAGCCGAAAGCATGGTCGATTTTGACAAAGTTGCCATAGCCTTTTTTGCGACTCGGGCGTACGTATTCCACTACGCCATCTGCAGGTGCATAAACGGGCGTGCCTTTGTCTGCGGTCAAATCTAATCCCATATGAAATTTGGCTTTGCCGGTGACTGGATGTGTGCGTGATCCAAATCCGGATGAGCGCCGATAGCTTTCAATCGGTTTACCGTTGGGAATGAGCTGCAACATGGTGTATCGCACTGCAGAGTTAATGGCCGCGACGTCTAAACGGTGAGTGAGTGAGGCGTCTTTGGCGACCGAGTTTAACCCCAGCATATCCTCGACGGTCACCACGCGTTGCGTGAGCGCAGTGAGTTCAACGTCTTTATTTTCAATGGTCGCGGTTAACTCATCCCGTTTTTGTTGCAGTACCGCTAATTCCGCATTCAGCGCCGCCCGTTCATCCCGCAAACGTTCCACGGCGGCTTCGGCCTCTGTTGAGCGTGCAGAGAGAAAGTACAAGCTGGCAAAGGTGACGGTGAGCAGTGCGAGCAACACAAGCGCAAGCGTCTGCACCACCTTTTTACGAGTGGGGCAGAGGGTAAAGTGCTTCACGCCATTAGGGTGCGTGACGGCGATATGAATGTGATCTGTCATGACTGGCTACTGCTGGCCTGCATTTAATACCGTCCATGACCGCGCGGGCACTAAGCTTGTGGCTCCGCCATATGGTCAGTCAGTTGTGCGAGCTCGCGATGGAGAAGTTCATCGTTGCCGACGTTAAGTTCAACGAGCCTTTTTAAATGACTGGCACTATCAATGTCAATGTGATCGATATAAAGATGTAAGTAATTCGCGCAGTTGTTCACGAGAATGCACTCCATGTCTAATTCTATTTCTGAATCATGGAGAAAAAAGACCAAGTCGAACTCTTTACGCTCAGGGTCAGATTCCCAATTGTTGGGCAAGCTAAGTAGCACGCCTTTTAGGGATAAATCGAGTACGTGTGCGTGCCATTCACGACCATCCTGTTTGAGTATCGCGGGGGCACGATACATCACGCGGGAATATTTTCTACGCTCTGACATGACAGCATCTCCTCTAGATGTCTGTTTTCAGTGTAGGCAATGGGGTGCAGTTGGCACGGGAATTAGACGTTTTGTCTCACTTTTGCAACGTTTGGTTACCTTTATTGCGCTATGTACCGGAGACAATACGGTTTAGGAAGCATAAAAAGCCCCGCTGGGGCTGAGATGGTAGATAGCCACCTCAGCCCGCCTAGCAGGGCTGTCGTGCGGCAATTACTTGGCGACGCGCTTATACTTGATGCGGTGCGGCTCAGCGGCTTGCGCCCCTAAGGTTTTCTTCAACCAATCGGTGTATTCAGCAAAGTTACCTTCGAAGAAGTTCACTTGGCCTTCGTCACGATAGTCAAGAATATGGGTTGCAATACGGTCTAAGAACCAGCGATCGTGCGAGATCACCATGGCACAGCCTGGGAATTCAAGCAGGGCTTCTTCGAGTGCACGCAAGGTTTCTACGTCAAGGTCGTTAGTCGGTTCGTCGAGAAGGAGCACGTTGCCGCCTGCTTTAAGCAGTTTGGCAAGGTGGACACGGTTACGCTCACCACCGGAAAGCTCACCGATGCGTTTTTGCTGATCGCTCCCTTTAAAGTTGAAACGTGACACATAGGCGCGCGCTGGCAACTCAAAGTTGTTAATGCGAATAATGTCCGCCCCTTCTGAGATCTCGTCGTAGACAGTGTTATTGTCATCCATGCTGTCACGGAACTGATCCACCGATGCCAATTGGACGGTGTCACCCACTTCCACGGTGCCTGAGTCTGGTTGCTCAGTGCCACTTAGCATCTTAAACAGCGTCGATTTACCTGCACCGTTTGGACCGATAATACCGACGATGGCCCCTTTAGGCACACTGAACGACAGATCGTCAATCAAGACACGATCCCCAAAGGATTTGGTGAGGTTGTTCACCTCAATAACCTTGTCGCCTAAGCGTGGACCCGGCGGGATAAACAGCTCATTGGTCTCGTTACGGCGTTGATAATCTGACGTATTAAGCTCTTCGAAACGCGCCATACGCGCTTTAGATTTGGCCTGACGTCCTTTTGGATTCTGACGCACCCACTCGAGCTCTTTCTCGATGGTTTTTTGACGTGCTTTTTCTTGTGACGCTTCTTGCTTCAAGCGAACGTCTTTCTGTTCCAGCCAAGAGGTATAGTTACCTTCCCAAGGAATACCTTCACCACGGTCAAGCTCCAGAATCCAGCCAGCAGCGTTATCCAAGAAGTAGCGGTCGTGGGTAATCGCCACTACAGTACCGGTGTAATCGACCAAGAAGCGCTCAAGCCATGCAACAGATTCGGCATCCAAGTGGTTGGTTGGCTCATCAAGAAGCAGCATATCTGGTTTCTCAAGGAGCAAGCGACAAATGGCGACACGACGGCGCTCACCACCCGAAAGGTGCTTAATTTGTGCATCCCACTCAGGCAGACGCAAGGCATCAGCGGCGCGCTCAAGGGCGTTGTCGAGGTTGTGACCGTCTTTTGCTTGGATCAAGGCTTCCAGTTCGCCTTGCTCTTGCGCCAAGGCGTCAAAATCTGCATCTGGATCAGCGTAAGCCGCGTAAACTGCATCGAGTCGGTTCAATGCGTCTTTAACATCGGCAACCGCTTCTTCGACGGTTTCACGAACCGTTTTGTCTTCGTCCAATACCGGCTCTTGGGGCAGATAACCCACTTTTAAGCCCGGTTGCGCACGGGCTTCACCCTCAATGTCGGTATCGATACCGGCCATGATGCGCAATAGGGTCGATTTACCCGCACCGTTTAGACCCAACACACCGATCTTGGCGCCGGGGAAGAAACATAGAGAAATATCTTTCAGAATTTGGCGCTTAGGTGGCACGATCTTGCTCACCCGCGACATGGTATATACGTACTCAGCCATTTCTGCTCGCGTTAATAGTTGTGGAGTGAAAGACGCTATTCTAACGTTAACTTTGCCAAGTTTAACAGTGATCGTCATATTCAGGCGTTAACATCGAGGGAATTTGCCTTCCAGGCTGTTGTCTACTCGATGTTAGGAACACAGGAGCAACCGTTGACATGGAATTACTCACTGCCTTCTCCCGGTCATATGGCGCAGCGTATCGTCTCGCTGTCGTCTGTGTCCGTGCCTTCTCACGCCCTTTAGTGTCAGGCGTATTAGTGACATCCAGCTTTGCCGCGCCGGCGGTGTTGGCCTCATCCACCCCAGACGGCACCGAGTTGACCCCGCAACAGCGCCAATATGAGGCCGCAATCGACGCCATCGAGCGTGGTGATCTCAAGCGCTTTCGTACCTTAAAGGGCCAGCTTCGCGATTACCCGCTTTATCCCTATTTGGACTATCGTGACTTTACTCGCAATTTGTCATTAAAGTCGCACAAGTCGGTCACTAACTTTATCAACCGCTACAGTTCGTTGCCTTTTGTAAACAGTTTGCGGGCCGACTATTTGACCTTGCTTGCCGATCGAGGGGAATGGAAAACCTTGGTGTCTTTCCAGACCGATGTCCCGCGTGGTGAGCGTTATCAGTGCCAGTACTATTACGCCCACAGTCAGGCTGGTAACCGCGCATTAGCACGCAGTGGGGCGAAATCGCTTTATCTCTCGGGTCAGTCGGTAGACAGCGCTTGCGATCCCTTATTCGGTTTTTTATCTGAGCAAAAACTCTTAACCGGAGAGCTGGTATTACAGCGGATGCTACTAACCTTTGAAGCACGTAACCGTAGCCTGATGCGGTATTTAAATCGCCAATTACCGGCGTCTTATCAGCCACAAGGCGCGCAGGTACTGGCGCTTTATGATGAGCCTGAGAACGTCGCTGATTTTTCCAAGCGCAGTCAGGTGACGCCTTTTAACCAAAAGCTAACCCGACTGGCATTTGAACGCTTGTCGCGTAAAGACGAAGCGCAAGCCATTCGTCAGTTTCGTCGTACGGTTGAAGGGCAACATTATGATAAGCGTGAACGCCAAGAAATTGCCGATTACCTGATCAGCCAATTGATGAATGATGACGATCCTGCTCTTGCGGGGTGGCGCGATCGCATGCTGCGCAATACCCACAACGATGGCTTGATTGAGCGACGCTTTCGATTGGCGTTATTGGACAATGATTGGCACGCGCTCAATGCGTGGCTGTCGCTACTCAGTGATAACGAGAAGCAATCGCTGAAGTGGCGCTATTGGGATGCGCGCATTCAGCTCGAGTTAGGGGATAGTGAGCAAGCCAATCGCGCCTTCGCCAATATGGTGGGAGAGCGCAACTTCTACAGTGTCGCTGCGGCGCAGCATTTGGATCAAGCCATTCATATCCCTTCCCGATCAGCTGTCCTCAAAGAAGAGGGGCTGATGCCAGTGAAAGATGTGTTAGCGCGAGTGGATGAGCTGATTGCGCTGAACAAAATCTATGCCGCGAAACGTGAATGGTATTACGTCCTCAACCGCGCCAGCGATGCGCAAATTGCGTTATTGGCGGCATACGCCAGTAAAAAGCACTGGTATCACTTGGCGGTGCAGGCAACGATCGCCGGAAAAATGTGGGATCACTTATCGTTGCGTTTCCCGCTTGCCCATCAGTGGTGGTTTGAGTTTTTCAGCCGTGAGCGAGGGGTGGATAAAACCACGTTAATGGCGTTGTCTCGGCAAGAGAGTGCCTTCTTTACTCACGCGGTGTCTCATGTTGGCGCGCGGGGCTTAATGCAGCTCATGCCGCGGACGGCGCGAGAAACATCGCGGGAGCTTGGTTATGACTACGAAGGGCCGGCGAGTTTAAGCGATCCTGGGGTGAACATTCGTCTTGGCAGTGGCTATCTAAAAATGATGCTAGATCGCTTTGAGAGCAATCGCATCTTAGCCTTTGCTGCCTATAATGCGGGGCCGCATCGGGTATCGCGCTGGTTGGAACGATCGCAAGGCCATATGGACGCGATTGCTTTTATCGAGTCGATCCCGTTTTATGAAACCCGTCATTATGTACAAAATGTGCTGATGTTTGAAATCTATTACCGTCAGCTATTGGGGGAGCCGGTTCAATTTTTACGGGCCAACGAGTTAGCGAAACGTTATTAATGGTACACTTGCCGCACTGACGTTAACCGTGAGAGGAAACCATGTCGCAATCACCTGCATTTTCAGGGTGGCAAGATGTTATCGCTTTAGTGCGTCGTGCCGGACAAGATGGCCATGATGATGCGTTGCTGACGGCGCTACTGACGCCAGATGAGCGTGATACCTTGGTCGCGAGGATCAATATTTTACACGAGCTATTGGAAGGTAAAATGAGCCAGCGCCAACTGAGTCAGTTGCTGGGGGTTGGCATCGCTACCGTGACGCGCGGCTCCAATGAGCTCAAACGCCTTGATGATGACAGTAAAGCGTGGCTGGCGCGTTTACTCAAAAGCGAAGCAGAGCAGAAAGCGCATACCGACTAGCGGAACGCCACTATTTTATTGATAACGGAGCCTTCGGGCTCCGTTTTTTCTTGGTTTATCAGCGGTATAGGTGAGGGTGCAGAAAAGGAATCAAGGCTAAGATAAGTGCCTGATGGTAAACGCTTGAGCGCGTTAAGCGATGCCCGGTGAGCATACCAATCGCACCGCCTTTTTGCTTCACGTTCTGCTCGCTGAACATACGATCCATCACATCACCCAGCTCCTCGCCATGGTGTAATGCGCGCAGTGCCTCTGGCGGCAGCGGTAGAGAGGCTGAGCGCGCTTCACCGCGTGTCGTCCCATCGTCGATTACCATCCATGCAAAGGTATGCTGGTGGTCTAATCCGGCCTCTACCCCGACGTAAAAATCCCCTTCGTATTTTGCTTTGGCATGCTGAACACGGTTGCAGGCACCGGCATAGGTTTCTTTCTCTGTCATGGGTTGGTCTGGCACGTCGCTGGGGACCGCGACACCGGTAAACGTAAAGGGGTGTTCAGGAAAAACATCACGAAAGGCAGCTTCAACGGCGGCGATTTTAGCGGGGTTTTTGGATGTGACGATGACTTGGCTCATGCGCCTGCGTCTCCTTGTTATTTTGATAGGCGCGCTGAAGTATACGCCAACGCAAAGGCAAACGCAGCATCCCCAAAATATGACTGGCGTCAGTGGCTTGGCTGACTTCGGCTAAGCCGATACGCATCCCTTTATGGCCTTTACGCGGTTGTGGCACATAGGTGCCAAACCAGCGGTCCCAGCAAGACAGATTGAAACCATAGTTGGCATTGCACTCATGAAAACGGGTCGAGTGGTGCACCCGGTGCATGTCGGGGGTAACGATAACGCGGCGTAACCACTCATCTATCTGTTTGGGCACGGCGACATTGCTGTGATTAAACATGGCCATGCCGCTTAGCAAGGTCTCAAAAAGGATCACCCCCATCACAGGCGCACCGAGCATCATGACAACTAAACATTTAATCAGCATGGAAAGCCAAATTTCTACGGTATGGAAACGTGCTCCTGTGGTGACATCAATGTCCATGTCCGCGTGGTGGACAAGATGTAAACGCCATAGCCAAGGCCATTGATGGAATAGCTTGTGTTGATACCAAATGGCCAAATCCATCAGCACCAGTGTCACTATTACCGCGAATGCCTCGGGCAGAGCGAGGACATTGAACACGCCCACATGATGGGTTTGAGCCCAAGCCGCAGTACCGACCGCTGTTAGCGGGGCAAACAAGCGTAGCGTTAGGGTGTTAAACACCGTCAAACTAATATTGCCACGCCAGCGTTCTCGCCGTGTTCTGGTAAGGGGGCGTTTTGGCCTGCGCCACTCAGCGAGTAGCATCACCGCCAGCACGGCGACAAACACACTCAGCCGGAAGATGGCCTCGTTTGTTTCAATCCAACTCATAAAAGCTCCTTAGGGTTGATTTATGATACGTGATAACGGCAGCACTCGCCCATCGAACGGAGTTGGATGAAGTCGCATTTGAGATCTAGGCTGTCAAAATGACAATGCAGTGAAAGGAGAGGCCGATGACCCAAGTTTGCATGATGTGTACTTGGCGCGCCGTTCACTAGGGGTAGAGACCGCATTGCCAATACAATAGTGGCTAAGTGATTGGCAGCTTATGGGGGATCCGCGCATACCTGATTGCGACCACGCCGTTTGGCGGCATACATTGCCCGATTCTGTCGAGCCCGATCCACAAGCTTGTGTGGCGTTAACGGGCAATGAGCCTGTTGATATTGGCCGCACCAGTGCAGAGCGCTGTTTGCCGGGTGATGACCCATTTACAGCGCAGCAGTGGCACCTACTCAACAGTGGTCAAAAAGCCTTTGCCCGCGAAGGTGGGCAAGCGGGGAACGACCTAAACCTTTGGTGGGCTCACCGACAGGCTATTCTGGGCCAAAACGTCAATGTCGCTGTTGTGGATGATGGGTTGGAGGTTGGTCACCCAGATTTGGCGGCCAATGTCCGAGCAGGTAAATCTTACGATTTTGTCAATCGTGACAATGATCCGACGCCAGAAGGCTGGAGTAATCGTAATACCGCACATGGTACCTCAGTCGCAGGCATCATCGCCGCAGTGCGAGATAACGGCCTTGGTGGTATGGGGGTCGCACCGCTTGCCAACCTGCAAGGTTATAACTACCTCGAATATCAAAGCCAGAATGCATGGGAGATCAGCCATGGCCGTGAAGGCTATTCGGATGATGTCCGTATATTCAACCAAAGCTATGGTGGTTCCGGGGTGCGCAGCTATCCCTACAGCGATGACCCAATGAGCTATGATGGTCGCCAGAATGCCCAATACAAAAAAATGAGCACGGAAGCCTTTGGCGGACTGGGGGCGGTATTCATCAAATCAGCGGGAAATGGTTATAAGCGTACCTCATTTAATCGTGAGCGCTTCGGTCCTGTCGACGGGAACCACGGGTTGCCTTGGCAGAACAGCAACCAATCGTCTGATAATGCGAATTATTGGAACGTCACGGTCAGCGCGCTCAATGCAGACGGCGAACGTTCTTCCTACTCGTCGGTCGGGAGCAATGTGTTCCTGACTGCACCGGGTGGGGAGTATGGCACCAATAAACCCGCTCATATCACCACGGACCTCACCGGTTGTACGATGGGATATAACCGTGATGATAGTATTCCTTACGATTCGCACGACCTGCACGGTGGCACGGAGATAGACAACACCTGTGATTTCAACAGCGTGATGAACGGGACGTCTTCCGCCGCGCCAAATACCTCAGGGGCATTTGCGTTGATGATGTCAGCCTACCCGAACCTATCGCAGCGCGATATTCGTCATCTATTAGCGACGACCGCGACACGGGTTGATGCAGACGATGCTGATGTTCTTTTAACCTATCAAACAGCACGTGGTGGTGAGCGCACGGTGACTGGCCTAGAAGGCTGGAAACAAAATGCTGCGGGGCGTTGGTATAGCCCAACCTACGGGTTTGGTTTGATTGATGTCAATGCGGCACTCGATGCGGCGAAGACATATCAGCCACTTCCTGCACAAGTGTTCACGGATTGGGCGTGGTCTTATCACAACCAAGAGGGTGAAACTGGGCTTGCGATAGCCGATGCTGGGGCGGTGGCGACATCAGACAGTGTGCAAGTGGCCGACAACCTCACTATTGAGGCGGTACAAGTGCGTACCTCAATTGAGCACAGCCGTATGTCTGATTTGCTCATTGAGTTAGAGTCGCCCTCAGGGACTCGCAGCGTATTGATGTCACCACGTAACAGTATGCTTTCAAACACCCTGGATCCTACCTATCCAGAAGGTTTTACCGACCATTTAATGCTATCGCACAAATTTAATGGTGAAGCATCGCAAGGTCAGTGGACGCTCTATGTCACGGATACTGACGGTGATACACGCCAGTACACCTTAGGTGGCGAGGTTAAATCCATGCCCAACAACCGCGATGATGGCAAACTGACCCAATGGTCACTGCGTGTTATCGGTCACCGTGGTTAATAGGAGACGAAGTATGAAAAAGATGATCTCAGCACTCGCTATCATGGGCTTTAGCTTGAGTGTTAGCGCAGGTAGCGTGCAATTGAACGGTCAAGACTACGTGGTGGTGGATACGGCCAACAGCGCTCGCAGCATGAGCGGTGAACAAATGGGCGTGATGGTTGGCGATAAGGTCGCTGTATCCGCGCAAAGCACGCCTTTGACTGTTACTGGCTCTATTTTGGTCAAAGCAACCGAAGCGCACGCGAGTGAGCTGGCTCAAAAATACGGTTTAAGTTTGGTGAGTTACCTAGAGGGCGTTGCCCTACTTGAAGCCACACCGGGCACCAATGTGGCAGAACTCGAAAAAGCCTTGAACCAAGAGCTAGATACCCCCGTCAACTTAGAGCTCAACCCACAAAACCAACGCCCCCAATAATGGCTTTGTGGTGATCCCTAGCCCGCCGTCATGGCGGGCTTTTTTTATCTTGCGCTTTCTTGGTATTTGCAGTGAAAAGTGTGGCCTCATTCGCCAACCAACCATTTTGTTACTAGTTATTCCAGATTGTTCATAACTTTTACATGAGCTGAATTCCGCTACTTGCTATGATTTGTCGCCAATTCGCTACAAAAATGCAGATAAATCATCATTATGCAGCTATGACGCTGTGATTAGGGAAAAGACAATGTGGAAAACCCTTAGACATTCTTTGCCATTGCAAATTGCGGTGGCGGCCGCACTGGCTTGGCTGGTGGGCACGGTATTCGGCCCCATTGAAAACGCAGAACAGACCACTTGGTATCCATTGCTTATGCTTGCCAAGGTCAGTTATATCGGTCTACTCAAAGCCGTGGTCGGCGTGATGGTATTGCTCTCGTTACTGGAGGGGATCAGTAATATTGGCAATGTGGTTCGCCTTAAGCGCTTAGGTGGTGCAACACTTTTGTTTTACGGCTTTACCACCACCATCGCGATCACCATTGGTCTTGGCGCAGCGCTGATGATGCCCGAATGGCAACCGCTCACCAATGCACCGCCTGTGGATGAGAGCATTAGCTTTATCAACCAAGATGCAGCGGGAGCCGGAGCCATTGCCACCAAACTTATTAATATGGCGTTGGTGAATCCGTTTGCCGCGGTGACTCAGGGTAACCTGTTGGCGATTGTGGTGTTCACCATCTTGTTCGGCATTTCGCTGATTGTCGCGCTGCCAGAGTCGCACCCATTATTCGAGACCATTCGCGGGCTGAATAAAGGCATTAACACCATGGTGGCAGGCATTATCAAGCTGGCGCCGTTTGCTGTGTTTGCGATTGTTTTCCAATTCTCCCATAAAGGGGATAACGATCTATTCGGCCAGCTATTTAGCTTCGCCGCCTTGGTATTTGGACTCACGATGGTTCATGCACTGATCGTGTTGCCGCTTATTGCACGCGTTGCTGGTGGTATTGGCTTTGTGAGTCTGTTTCGCGCCATTTCTGCACCACTGGCGATGGCGTTTGCCACTTCATCCAGTGCTGCGACACTGCCCGTTTCGATGCAGGCTGCCAAAGAAGAGCTCAAGGTCACTCCGTCGACCGCGAGCATGGTCTTGCCGTTGGGCGCGGTGATGAACATGGATGGCACCGCGTTGTTTGAAGGCATTGCTGCGGTGTTCCTCGCACAATTGTTCGGGATTGACCTGTCGACGACCGGCATTGTGATGATCTTTATTATGGCGATGGTTTCGTCGGTAGGTGCGCCGGGCATGCCGTCAGGCTCGATGTCGGGTATGCAGTTGGTGTTGCTGGCAGCGGGTATTCCACTGGAAGCCATTGCTATTTTGCTGATCATTGAGCGCCCACTCGACACCTTCCGTACCGCGGTCAATGTGCAAGGCGATTTGATTGGTGCCACGGTGATTGATAAGTGGCAAAAGCGCTTTGGCTAATTAATGGCCATGCCGCAAAAAACCGCTCCTAACCACGGAGCGGTTTTTTTATCCCTCTTCAATTACATGAAAGGCGCGGTATTCGTCGAATGCGTATTGGTCCGTCATACCGCTGATATAGTCAATTAGCAGGCGAGTACGAAAATAGAACTCACGCGCAGTGGCAGAAGGGATCTGCTCCGCCAGGGCCTGTTTTTGCACCGCGTCACGATAGGCTTTTTTATGTTTTTCAGGCAGTTTTTTAAATAGCCGCTGGGTGTATATCGACGCATGTGGCTTGACCGGTTCGCCGTTGACTAAAGCCGTAAACACCTCACTGGGCAAGGTGAGGAGTGGACGATAGATGCTCATCAAACCATGGATGACGCGATAACCTTGTAGCTCGCGGCGTTCCACTTCTGGGTGACAAAAGGCATGCGCTTTAGCGACGTTTTTAAAGGTTTGTACAAGTAAATGATTGACGCTGTTATCTTCAATTAGCGCGTGATTAAAGGTGCCATCAATGACAGCGGGTAAATGGTCGATAAAGCGTTGGGCGGCATGGCGAGGCAAGCGTTTATTGACCTCCACACGCAAGAAGACAAAAAACTGACTGTCACTGCCGTGGCTGCGTTTTTCCGCATTCTCTAACATGGTTGCCATGGTGTTGGCGTCATGCTCCTCACTGGCTTGGGTAAGTTGTACAAAGGTTGCCTTTAGGGCCGCTTTCAAATCCGCGAGAGTCAGTACACCTTTTTCAACGGCGTCTTCTAAATCGGCAATGCCATAAGAAATATCGTCGGCCGCTTCCATGATGTAACTGACTGGGGCTCGACAGCCGGGCGAGATGGCGAGCGTTTCTTGCAAATCGCCGATGTACGCTTGTTCACTGAGAAAATAGCCGACCTTCTTTTTCAGGTAAGCGCGCGTGTCGTCATCTGCAGGTTTCGGCTCACTACCACACCGAGTGTATTTAAGAATGCCGGAGACTTGCGAATAGGTGAGGTTCAGCTGTTGTAAGGTATGGATCAGCCGTATGCCTTGTGCGTTGCCTTCAAAATGACAGAGATCGCGTTGTACCTCCTCAGGCAGTTCGTCATTAAAATGTTGGCGGTAGATAGACGGGACCTGCTCACTGAGCCAATCACTGAGTGCTTGTTCGCCAAAGTGTCCAAACGGTGGGTTACCTATGTCGTGCATGAGGCAAGCCATCTCAACCAAGGTCTCCAAGCAGCGGTCGAGCGGGGGAGCGAGTTGCGAGGCAGACAGTTTGTCGGCAATCAGTTGACTGATATAGCGCCCGACTTGCTGGACCTCTAAAGAGTGGGTGAGACGGCTGCGCACGGCGGCATTGCGTTCAAGAGGGAAAACTTGGGTTTTTTGTTGCAAACGGCGTACGGCGGCAGAGTTAATAATCCGTCCACGATCGCTTTCAAACTGCTTCATTAAATCGCCGTTCGTGTGCGTTCTAAAAGGCCGATCTGGACGGATTTTTTGCTCAAAATTCACAGTCATCATGACACCCAGCTTGTCCACTTTTTAAGATAGAGTGCGGCGGATTTCACTGACTGTCAATCCGCCGCTTGGCATAGCAAGACGGCGGCGACATAGATTAATGCATATACATCTGCGCCGAGCGAGCAGGAATGGTGATAGTGTGAAAATCCGATGAGATGGTAGTGGTCGCATCACTTAACACATCATAATAAGGGCGATACCAGTTAAGTGGGTATTCGCGTGTATCCATGGTATAAGATTGAGGCTCATCACACTTATTGATCGCCACAATACCGGCTTGGTCGCGCGTAAATAACAGCAGACATTGGGTGCTGCCAATCACCGTCATTGGCTTGCCGTGCATTGCATTATGAAAGCGGAGCATGGCCTTCATTGCAGGCTGCTTCCATACGCCTTGCCACCGGCCGTTATCTTTGTCTTCGCCTACAGAAAGCTCATCACTATAGATCAGAGGACTCCCTCCATCTTTGCCAAGAATATAGGCATAGGCGAGCGCTTCATCAGTGGGGTTCATGATTTGGTAGCGAAAGCCATCGTTAGTCGGTATGTCGTGGGTAATGGTAAAGGTGATCGCACGGTGTTTATCCAGCGCCTGACCAACACTTTCAGGATGATGCAACTGAGTGAGGCTACCTTGGAACGAAAACGCGCGACGCATTTGTGAAAATAAAGGAAAGTCATAAGCGCTATGGGTGGTTTGTTGTAAATAAGGCAAAAGAAACGCCTCATAGCTTTGATCGCCGGCTCCACCACTGGTGATCACCTCGCCAAAAATATGCATGCCTTCACGAATCGCATCAGTAAAGACCTGATTGATGTGATACATGCTCATGTGTTTGACCGCATCGACCCGAAACCCCTTCACGCCCATCGCTTTTAGCGCTGATAGATACGTACGCTGTTGCTCAACCACCCACTGATTCGGGTCTAAATCGGGTAAGCCTGCATCTCCTTCTCCACCGCACAAACGCCAATATTGCACATGGCCTGGGTCATGCCACTGAGTGATACAGCCTTCTGGATGAAAGTCCGTGCTGGAAAACAAATGCTGCGAGAGCTGTCCAAACAGTGTTTGCTGCTCGAACGCTTCTTGGTTTTGCGCGTAGTGTTCTAAGACCTGTGCGCTGGGGTAATTAAGATCGTCACGTAATCCGCTTTCATTCGCCATATGGTTGAGCACCACATCGGCATAAACAGCCACACCATGCTGGTCGAGAGCAGTGATCATGGCTTGAAAGTCTTGTTTATTCCCGAGAGGAGAGTCGATAACACGCAGATCTTGAGGTTGATAGCGTGCCCACCACTCTGTGCCAGACGACTTCATGGCTGGCGCCACTAACACCTTCTTGTAGCCAGCTTCAGCAATATGCTCCGCTCTTGCTTCTACAAGCTGATACGGCCAATTAAAAGCATGGAGAATAGCCTCTGCATGTGCTGTGGCTGAATAGATAAACAGGCTGATTGCTAATGCGAATGGATAGTTTCTTTTCATTATAAGGGCCTCGTTATTGGGTTCCCTTTAATGCTATTAATATATTTCTTTTTAAGAAGAGAGGTTGAGAGGATTAGGAAGAATAGTCACGGTCTGTAGGGGACAAAATACTCAAATATTGAAGTATTTATCAAAAGTAAGGTCGGGGGCCCCGAGCTAACACGTCGTGTACATTGTGACGACAGAGACGTGCAAAACCAACGAGAGGAGTGTGTCCTGTAATCGGTTCCCTCTACGTCTTTCTACATCGTCCATGTACACCTTAGTGTACCTAAAAATCAAAGCGGCTGGTGGACCTCTATGGACCTTAATGAATGATAAGTTATTGATTTTTATTTATTTTAGGCAATAAAAAAGACGTCCGTGGACGTCTTTGAATATAAAATTGGTGGAGCTGGCGGGAGTCGCCTTCAAGTCCCTTAAAAATCAGTAACTTCAATAATTTAGGGTGTTTGTGTTTTTTGAGAATAACCCTTTAGTACCGCATTTTAGTACCATATGAAGCTAGTATCAATATGTAAGCGCAGGTTCAAAAGTATGGATGCCAGTTCAGTTCCTCATTAGGGAGTTGAACCGATATCTATACTGAGCTAATCATTTAATCTGACTTGTAAGGACGTTAATCTTTTCCAACTGCGACGCACTGAGTGAGCGCCGCTTCAGTTGCTCATAGCCTTTTAATAGCCTGTTTTGTTGGCGTCGAATTTGTCGCTCATTTCGCTCTTCTTTTGCGTTTAACCACTTTTCAAACTGGGTTTGCATCTGCTTGATGAGTTTTTCAATTTTTAGGGCTTCAGTGGCTTTTTGGTGCTGGTATTGCCAAGTTGATAGCCTGCGTCCTCTCTCTTTTTCAATTGGCTCATAGCTCCGGTAGTCGATGCCGACATGTTGCAGCACTGCACTGTTGAATGTTTGTTTAATGACTTTTGTAGCTTTTTTCTGTTGTAGCTCAGTGAGGACACGATTACCAACAACTTTACCTATCATTAAATGCACATGGTCGCCACTACCTTTGTTTCCTTGTTGCTCCTGCTGATGCAATACTGCTCGAATTTGTTGTCTGTATTGGGAAAATTCAGATTTGTTGAGTCGACACAGTTTTGCTAAAGCCAATGCGCATTCTTTTACAATGGATTGCCACTGACTTTTAGTAGGTCGGTAGCCTTTTGGTAGTGTGAGGCAATATTCCATCGCATAGGTCGCTAGAGGTCGTCCTCCACGACGATTGTAGAGCTGTTGGTTAAGTCGAAATTGCTCACCAGAAATTGCAATTCGATTTGAAGTTTCGGTGCAACCGAATAGGGAAATGAGAGCCTCGGTGTGTTTGTGATTTACGTGCTTCGGGTCTAAATAATCACGTTCTCTGATTAACACGCCGTCGCTAGCGAGGCGCACGGGTTGTGTCGTTACAGTCCAGTTTTTAAGCATATTGATGTGTTTTCTATAAGCTTAGAAACTAAACTCAATGATTTCAAACAACTAGCATCTAACCTGTATACCCGATGGTTGGTTCCAGATAGGACAACTCACTTCGTTCCTTCGTTGTCCACTGGTAAGAAGGGGATTCCCTTCTTAACTACCCTTCATTTGTAGTTGATGATTTATGTTATTACACTTGAAGAAAAACTATGAATCATAATTCTCCAATAGCACTGGCTGTAAAGCTTGAAGAATGCCGACAAACAACGATAGACGATTTAGTTATCAACTTGTGCATCAAAGCTGCGTTCTTAACTAATCAAGATATCAAAAAAAACTCAAGCCGATACCAATGGGTTGTCAAACTTACAGAGCACTGTAAAGATGCGATGGCGTTGGAAGACGTGATAGAGGGGGAAGTTAGTGAGCCTCTTAACCCCTCAGATTGGGATTCTATTATGGCAAGTAAGAAGAAACAGGCTGATGAAATCGTCGAGATAATAGCTAAGCAGGTTATGTTAGCAATCCCTAATTATAGAGACTAATAGGTTGGTTGATGCAATAGTTTGCAGTGACTCATACCCGATCTGACGATGTGGATGGTGTAATTCGACCTGAGCTAGCCGTTACCGCCTTCAGAAGCGTTAAAGTGGCCGCTTTGGTTTGTCGGTCGAAATCTACCTATCGGCGAACTTTCCTCAGTCTGAACAGTAATGCGGCACCACTTATCAAGGTGTCGCAGATGGAAACTTTTGAATATAATGTATGATACGCCCCAATTTGAACGCTGATAACTCAAAAATAACGGAGCTGATTTGCGCCAATGTATTCAGAGTCTGATAGAGGCCGTTCATCAGGCTCAGCTCTACGATGGGACCTGCGCCAGATTGTCCTAAAAAGCGTGAAAGCACTGTGGATGCTGTTATGTCCATAAGGTCTTCAATTTGGCGGTTTAACCGTTTTGTCATCTTTAAATATCATTTGCAAATCTAGACTAGGTTCTTATTTCAAAGGCCTTGTGGGATACTATAAATTACCAAGCTATCCTAGCGAGCTTTTTTGCCAAAGATACAAGCGCTACATTAAATGGTTTTCGCTGTTTTAGTTCGAGCAGCCAAGAGCCAAAGTACTTTTCTGCTGATACATCTCGCCACATGACAGCTCTCGAAGCTCTTTGTTCCCGTACTTGGATATTCCGAGCATGTGCGGCTATTCTCCCGTAGAGTACTGGTATGGAAGCAAGCCTAGACAAGCGGCAAAGTTGCGACCATTTTTAAATTCACCGCATAAGACCTATTTGCGTGAAATCATCCACGGTATTAAGTAAGAGTTTGACAGTCAATGGCATTCTCAAGCAAGATTTCTTGCTCTATCTATGCAAGAACAGAGGGGAGTTGTCAGACTTGGTAAAGGAGAGTGTCGATATTTACAACACACTAAGGCCGCACCTTAGTCTAGGAATGAAAACCCTAAATGAGATGCATAAAAAAGCCAGTAGGCAGTACCCACTGGCTGCTGTTTAAAACCGTCAACGTATTTAGGATGGGTCACATTCGCAATGAACATCAGATCATAATTAAACCCATTTTTGTATCTAAATGGTTATTTAGTTCTTAAGAACTTGTATTTTATTAGAAGTTSATTGTACCCCAAACCACGAATAGAGTCGGTGCGATGTAAATCAGTGGCTTTAAACCTCGCGCAATACCAAAACGGCCCTCTTGAACTTCTTCAAAAGAAATATTGGCAATCACCGCACAAATGGTTTGCACTGCGATAGCTGCAACAGCAAATGACAAAATGGCGGCAATGGCACTGTCAAATGAAATCCCCATCATTTTCCACGCCACATACGTCATTGCGCCCACATTTGCTCCACAAACAAAAAACGACACCTTAAGCTGTTCTTTCACAGCCGCAATTTCTTCGGCTGACATTTTTTCAAAGACAGTGACTTCTTTTGTCGACGTGAAAAACAACCCCTTTACCGTTCGCGTGCGTCTTTTCGGGTTGGTGAAATGCAGAAGATAGAAAAGCACAACCGCACACAAACAAGTTATGCTATATCCCGTCATGATGTTTTGCTGTTGCCTATTCGGATCAATACCAAACTTCACAGCTTCAATCGCGCAACCCAACCAAAACAGAGCACAAATTCCTAGTAGAACTTTCCCCCCCAAGTTCGAAGTAATCTTGGGGTCAATGTGCTTTTCTAGCGAAGTCTTAGAGTTTGACAACGAAGAACGCGCAAAACCAATTACTCCAAAGAGCACTGTAACCAGCGTTGTGTAAAAAGGCACAACAAAGAACGCATATAAAGCTGTCAGGAAACAGAACATTTCCAAACCCTTGTCAAATCTAATACTAAAAGACATCAGGGCTAAGAATATAAAGGCTAAAGGCAGCGCCACAATTGTGCATACCGCATAGTAAGTCGTGTTACGTTCGGCGGAACCATCAAGAATGGCCTTTACGTATGGTGAGTAACATCGGATACAAACACCTATCACAGCCAAAAATAACCAAACGCTAACTCCACCAATAACTTGAGCCGGAAGCCATGCAATAATCTCATAGGCGCTGGCGTTTGAAAAATCTATGTAGTCCCAGCCTCTGGATAAGCGGCTCTTGAACAGTTCCTCGACAAGGAATGGATTCATCGCTGTATAGGAGGTTGTGAGCGCTACAAGCACTAGCCCAATAATGCCGGACAACATATTGCCTCGCGTCATTGATTTCCTTGCCATGTTGAAAACTTCCCCAACGATTGGGATTCCTGAAAAAATGGTAAAACGTTTTGAGTAGAACACGATGAAAGCCCCTTTGTTCTTTGATGAAAATCTTTTGGCCGCCACTTGAAATTAGAATCAACGGCTACTCTGGCCAAAAGTAAGAGTCGAATGCTTTTAGAGGCGCACTGATTGAATCAACAAGATGTGGTAAATGAGCAATGTCATTTAAAAACTGCCCCTGTAAATAAACCACAGGCTGAACGCTAAGCAGCCACTTGTAGGTCCCATAAGCGATCACTGCCGCCTGCGTATCACTCGGTTGACCGAGCAGATAGAAGATTGGTACAAACATTAATGCGGCAAACCATATTGTCTTGATTGACGTTCGTAACAGTAAGTCTCGATTAGCCCAAGGCCAACCGTCGAAAGAAGAAGCCTTATGCGCGAATCCAAACTCGGTTAAACGTATCAATACAGCCCATCCCAATAACCAGTACAAATAATTATCAAGAAGATTAAGAAGTACTTCTACTGAAGGCGACACTGCGTTAACGAAGTTAATCGCAATAGATGTATTTGCAGGCACCATTGGCAGAACCTCAGCATGCCAGCCCAACAAACGAGGCGCGTTTAAGACTAGAAGCACAATAGCTAACAAAATTAATGTGTTCAGAATAAATTTAGATTCAAGCGCAAATGCCCTTTGGACCATGAAGCCGTTTAACTTGGCTCGGTAAACAGCCTTAATCCCTTTTGATATTGGCGCTTCTCCGCCACCTTGAATTGGACCACGAACTAGGACCATAGACAGTAGTTTCACAACTGAGAACACCGAAAGCACAACCGACAAAACGAGTGCGATACACGGAATCAAAATGGCGCGAAGTGCATTTTTTCCGATCGTTTCAAGCTCTCCTCCGTCTTCGAATGAGGACAACTGCCCCTTAATATTGTCATTCATATGATCGACTTCGGTTTCAATAAAAGCGTCTCTTAACGCAGCATAAAGTTCAGCATCGCCCCAATTGAAGCTAAAGCCAGTGACATAGTAATCCCCCATCGCAGCTTTAGCTTTCTTTTGTATGTCGGCATGCCTTTCGAAGGTTGAGAAACGACGAATGTTTGGCTTCATTGATTTAATGCCAACATCAGATAGCTGATTTCGTAGTGTTTTTTCAAACTCAATTATCGTCAGGTGTTCTAGCCATGCATGCGCCTTAGCTGCTGGGTAAAGTTGAAAAGATCCTTTAGGAAGATCCATTTCTTTTTGCATGCTACGGTTAAGGTCTGAATATCGATTTCTTGCTTGCTCAATGAATCTTTTAGCTGAACCGCGAGTCAAAGCACTGCGACCATTTGTCGTTAGATAGCGTCTGAGTTCTACGAGGCTTCGCTCTACATTTGCTTCGTACTCTCGTTTCACGCGGCGATTGCGCAGCGAATACCCAGCCTTTTCTACCTGAGCTTCAACATCTTTTCTGACATATTCAGTACTTGCTTGTTCATAGAGTTCGCGCCACTTATCATCAATAACAAAGTGCCTTAGGTTACGATCTCGCTCTTTATGTGCTTCTGCGTACTGGCTAAAGGCCTGCTCGATATCTTGCTTGCTACGGTAAAACGTTGGGAGGATGTCTGAATAGAAAATAACGTTGTAACTGTTGCTCGCAATCGATAATAAAATGGATTGAAGCTGATCCATCGCACCTTGTTTGAAGTCTTGATTGTAAAGGAATCCTGCAGAGAGCAGCGATAACATCACTTTCTGCTCAATTTGCTCATCCACAGATTCACTAAACGAAAATGACTTGCTCGCCAGATCTTGATTATACAGTCCTTTCTTTACGGTGTTGACCAGCACGGCGTCTCTTCGAACTTCTGCGGAACTCGGCTCAATTAGCAATCGTTCGATAGCGGCCTTTTGGCCAAAATAGACCGTAGAAAACACCAATAGGAAAGTAACACTTTGGCCACTCCAACTAATGGGCTTTCTCAATTTGTTCGATAAAATAGAAACAAGGAGTTTTGTAAACAACAAACCTGAACCAAATCCGGATATTAAACGCCCGTAGATTTCTACTCGATGAATGTCGCCCATGTTTGAGGAAGGGTCGATCACCGTTGACGTTAATATTGCATGGAAGCTCGATTCGAAACCGAGATAAGCCAGTAGTGCTAGAACAAATAGCGTTTGCTTGGTCGCAATGTGATTTTTTAGTTTTCCTGTAATCGACTTAAGGGTTGAGTGCGGCATTGTATTTGTCATTACTCACCCGGAAAAACCAAGATAACTTGAGATTTTTGCGCTTCTATCACACCACCTCTTTCGGTTTTCACCCCTTCTTCAACATGGTATGTGCCTTTACTCGACCTAGGTATTAACCCTTCGGCCCTTTGTTTTGGCACTTCATTGCTGGGATTACCGCGTTTGTTTGAGCTTGGTGGCTTGGCCTTCGACATCAGGTCATCAAGCCTCTTCTTATTAATGTACTCACGCTCATAACCTTGAATAATAGGAATGTATTTCCCGGCATCGATCGCCCTCATGTAATCCCAGAATGAGTATTCATAAGGAAAAACCTGATCATTGTTGGCTGTATCCGTCGTTTGGTATGCATACATAAAGCAGTATCCTGCTACCTGCTCTTTCATTTCTCTACAGGTTTCAAAGCGCTGTTTTCCGCTTGTATTCAGTTCCGGGATCAGCTCCGCCAAGGTTTTATCGGCAAAGTTCTCAGGAAGATGTTCATACCATTTAGACTGGCTAGGTTGTGTGCTTGCACAACCTGTAAATAAGAATGTGAGAGCCAGAGCTGAATAAAAACGTAGATGTTGACCCAGCGAACACAATTGCGTAATCGCTTTGAACTCAATTGAAGATAAAGTCATTAGAACCCTGTTTGTTACTACCTAATTACAGTTAATGAGATTAATATTTGCACTAATTAAATATTTAAGAGGATAGGATTTGTGAGGAATAGGGACACCGTCGAAGAGGCATTGCCCTGACAGCAACGCCTCTGGAAGCTGCTATCAGGGCAAATGTATAGTGCTTCGTTACTACCAGCTATTCGGGCTGATAAGATCAGCCGCTGTGCCGCCACCCAATGCGTAGAATATCGAGAAAAACGACCACACAACCCCCAACCCGCAACATATGACGACGATTCTCATTATGTCAGTGAATAAAATCCAAGGGTTATCGATAACATCTCGGATGTAGTTTGAAAGTTTACTGATCATCTTACCTCTTACTTATACGTAACTGCTACGTGTAGCCATGGAGTGTGCTGGGTTACATATACTAATGGTTAGTCAAAGAGAATCAAGGGTAAATTGCTGATAAATGGCTGGTTTTTAACCGTAAGAATGGTTTTTGTTAATGCTATTACACAAGCGTCTAGTGGGGCGTTCAATCCGATCAATTCATTGCCCCGATTGCAAACCATAATGAAGGTTTAGATATCGTAAATATCGGAACAGACTCTTTTAAACTGAATAATTTTCACTCCATTCGGGTGATAAAGGTCTGCTCGTCATCCACAAAACCTACCGTAATAGATAAACACTCGACCACGCCCCTCAGCTAGGCAGGCAAACTGTGGATTCAAATCTTCTTCGTTATCTGGGCTTTGAAAAGTGCCAGTATCGGTAATTACGCCGTTGAGTATAGGCAAATATCCATAAGTGCGCTTGGTTTGAACAGTCAGGCTCAACTCGTTGGCGTTAGAGAAGCAAGAGGGGATCGCACCGGTTTCTTCGATAAACATAGTTTTCAGGTCTTCAAAGCTGTAATCACCAGCTAGTCGATGCCGTTAACATGATGGATAACAAAGAGTTTCTCGGTAATTCTGATGCGGGGATTTTATCACTATCAGGAGTCATGAAAATCATCCGCAGACATTATTGCCACGCAGCGTGTTGGCAATGTCCAGAGCTGTTTTTGTAATTTTTGTTGGTGTTGCTGAACCATTATGTGCCTATGGATTTGGTTATGATGCTAATTGCCTATATCTTACCCAAAATCTAGGTTTTTGTCTTTGAGTACCATAAATGCCACAGTACAAAAATATTCTGGAATAGGGAGTTAGATGTTTTTGAGAGGAGACCTGAAAAGGATGTTATTTTTTTTGGGGGGGGGAAGGGAGCCAGCGTTAATGACTGGCTCAAGCTCTAGGACATTACGTTCTTTACGTTTTTTTAATCAACTGAAAGAACGGAATAAACGGTTATAGAAGCTAGATGTTGGTGATGAGGTAGTAAAATTTTTTACGCCCAGTTTTGCCTCCCACTTTAAAATCAATTAGCCTGCCTGAGAGCTTATCAATGATTTCAATACACTTGTCACGACCATAGTTGGTATGTTTGACCAAATGATCCCTTAGTTCTGTTTTGTCTGATTCAGTGGTGCTAAGTAGCGTTGTAATGAGTGAAACAGCATCTTGATACTGATTGATAAAGTGAGTGTATTTGTTCTCTTCGTCACGCAAAATCTTCTCTTGAGAGTAAGTCTCAGAGTCGACGTTGTAGACAGAATCAACCATATCAACGTAAGGCATGTCTTTTGACTTCTCATAAACGTATGTGAGTTCGAGGGCATTGTTGCCTCGAAGCTTCTGGTTGGTCAGTTTTATGTATTTAGTTTGTCGTCCTGTTTTGTCAATTTTCTCGTCTTCAATGTCCATCATGTAGATACAATCGACATCTTCCATGAGATCTGATGTTCCAGAGTAGACAAGATTGTTATTCATATCTCGATTTTTGTTGGTATGGCCTAGGCCGATAAATGTGCCACCTTTGAGAATGAATTCGCTCACTTTGATACCAAATGTGCGCATGTTCTTTTTATCCATGGTATCGGCAAACTTTTTCAGTGTATCGACAATGATAACGACATTCTTTGCGTCGTTATCGGCAGCCAATCCATCCAAAACACCAAGTAGTGAATGCGATTTAAAGCCGTTGTAGCCGGGAACGAGCGAGTGAACTCCAATACTGGCCAAGATTTCGGTTTTTTCAATGATACCATTCTGAGAATCATCAGCATTAACGTAGAAGACAGATAAGCCATGGAGGTGACCAGCGCAATGGGCTTGTTTTAGGTGATGGATTATTAGTAGTGTTTTACCTGCATTCGGTGGTGCGAACAGGATGTTTGATTGCCCCTTGAGGACGAATCGATCAAAAACAAAGGAGCTTTCAGCTACTTCTTGTTTGATTTGTGCTAGGTCTTCGTTAATAGAAAAATTCGTAAGCAATTTCATCGTTTTTGTTTGATTATGGTTGTTTTTCATTTTGGTCATATAACAGTTTATGTTTGTTTATTTATGGAGACGCCTCCCCAACGATTTGGGGAGGGATAATTGAGAATTTAAATTAAGAGTTAAGCGGCTACTTTCTTTTGTGCGTAAGGAAGTACAGAAGCTGTATGTGATGTACCGATCATGTTTACCACAGGAGCAAGAAGGCTAGGGCTGTATTGCTCGCTGTAGGTATCAAACGACTCAGAATTATGTTTATGACCAACAATACATTCTATTATCTCTTTAGAGACACCTAACTGTTTAAGCTCATTGATGAACGTGTGTCGGAAAGAGTGCGCATCTAACCCTTTACCGAAACCCAATGAATACCTGCGACGTTGAAACCACTTCGAAGCATTGTGTGAGTAGTACCCTTTAATAAGTGGTAGCTCTGGGAAGAGGCGACCACTACTCTTTGAATTTACGAATGCTAAGAAGCCTTTTGCAATCAATTCATTATGAATAGGGATCAGCCTGATAGATGAACTATTTTTCACACTTTGCCCCTCGAAGTTATCCGAAATATTTAGACACTCGACACCATCTACTTGCAGTATGTCATCAATGGTTAGTTGGCAAATTTCGTTCAGCCTTGCCCCTGTGTAGCGCCCCAATAACGGTACCCAATAGTAATAAGGGTGAAGGTAGCTATGCGATTTGTAGTCCTTCATTTTGAAAATGGCAGCAAGGTGTTGGTCGGAGAAACATAGGCGTTTCTTGCCACCTTTTTCACTCTTTTTTGGAAGTCGATAGAATACATTGTCCTTAATGTATCCATGATCTTTGCTCCATTTAAGAAAAGTAGAGAACTTTTCGATTATCCCTTTAATGGTTGTAAGGGAAAGGCATGGTTTAGGCGTTGGCAATGCAGCATTTTTGAAGATTACGTCGTACCCTGTTAGTCCCATAAACTCAGAGTGTTTCTTTGCGTTCGTGGGATAGTGGCTCAAGGCGTCTCGGACGTTTTCAGCGCCAGAACGATCAAGCTCGTTTAAGTCATCAAAGCAGATGAGGTTCAATACTCTCGTAAGAAGCTCATGATCTTGCTGGATGTTTATTAGCTTAGATTTCCCGAGTTTGATACGTGAATCTGTGTAAGCATCTAGTAGTTCTACACCTGTTAGTGGTTCTAGTGTCTTATGGCTTCGTGGCACTGGAATTTTAAGGTTGAGGATAGCTTCGAGGTTTGTATTATCGCTGAAATTGGAGCGTAAACCTTGTGCCACAGATGAGGATAAATTCATACTAGTTCCTAGTGATTAATTGCTTTCCAATTAATCTAAGAAGACCTTTCACGCCCGTAAAGCAAAAAAATGGTAACCTATGAATCTCATACATGTATGCAAATTTAACTGCAACATGTTTTTTAAGTTTTTGTTTTTAATGTGTTTATTTGGTTGTTTAGAGCTAATTGCTCAAAGGGTGAGCGAATTGAATTTTTTTTGGGGGGCGTGAAATCACGCCCAAAACTAAAGCCAAATAGCAGTTTAAGAGGTGGCTAGTGGCACTAAGTTGAATAGTTTTGCACCTTATCTAGTGGGCGGGGATCAATCAGGTTTACGACAGTCTTCACTTGCTCAATGTTCAGATCCTTCCCGTATCGGTCGTAGGTAATGTTATTTTGGGAGTGACCGAGAATTGCTCCGGCAGCAATATGGGAAACCTGTTGCTGCTTAAGTTGTGTGGCAACGGTATGGCGGAAGGAATGAAAGTCATACCCTTTCGCAAAACCTAACCGAGTCTTGAATCTGCCGAACCATTTTGAAGCCGCACTACCGAAGCCATCCTTTGAATCCTTAAGCTCTGGAAATAATCGATCGTGTTGAACAGAGGTTAAATAATCAATAAAGCCGATATCAATTAGTCGTTGATGGATTGGTACAATTCGGCGACTGGTTAAGTTCTTTAGTTTCTGTCCCTCAAACCTATCATCAATTTGGAGTACCCAAATTCCTTCCTGTCTATATATATCCGCTTTGTAAAGCTGACAGAGTTCATTTAGGCGGGCACCAGTGAAGTATCCAAGTAGTGGAAGCCAGTAGTAATAGGGGTGCTTAAAATCTCTCTCACAATGAACTGGAGTGCCGAATAGCTTATGCAGGTCGGCAGAAGAATATGCAGATTTTGCAGCGCTATCCTTTCGTTGCTTTTTAAACCTGATTGCTTTGAAGGGATTGATATCAGTCAGTTCATTGAGAACACAGCATTCAAAAAAGCCAGACATCTTTTGGCTATAATCTTTGACGGATTCTTCGCTGAGTGTAGGCAACCCAAGCTCTTTGTTAAGTTTGATCGCCTGAGTACCAGATAGTCCGCTGAACAGGCGGTGCTTTTTAAGGTTTGTAGGGTAGCGGCGCAATAAATCGATAACTTGTTCGGCATCGGTTCGCCTAATCAGCGCAAGCTGTTTTTTATTAAGTAGATCTAAAACTACGTTGCATTTTGCTTGCAGCATCACCACTGACTTGTCGGACAGGTGAGCACGCTTGTATTTAATGAATAGGTCTAGAGCATGTTGAGGTGTGTTGTTTAAACGTTGCTTGGGTCTTTGCACTGCAATCGATTTAGGTGGCGTTTGAACCTCTAGTTTATTATTTTTGCTAGAAGGGGTAGGTGAAGTAAGGCTTTTTCGTATTTCTATCTCAAGTTGCAACGCATGGATCGTTGCAACTTGTTTATCTGACGTTTTAAGTGAACGTTTGATCTCCTTGCGTCCATCGAATAGGTGTCGATGCTCTGAGGGAATCTGAAAACGGAACTGCCAAATGCCAGATTTTGAGATATGTAAATAGCGCATGTTTTAGTACCAAAATGTAGTACAAACAGCCTAATATCGAAATTCTGAATACAAAAAGGGCGGTAAATCAGTGACTTACCGCCCTTTCCAATCGATTGGTGGAGCTGGCGGGAGTTGAACCCGCGTCCAGAATCAGTCTAACCAATGGCGCTACATGCTTAGTTTGTCTTTAATCTCGTCAGTGTGCTGCGGACAAACACGCCACACAAAGACATACCCGACTTAGATTTAACGCTTCAGCTTTCGGGTCAAAGCATCCACGCGATCCTGTTTGGTTTTGACTATCCTTGATCCCCGTCCTACAGGCGAAGGCTAGGGAGGATAGGCACTCAACAGGTTATTAAGCTGCTAGTGCGTAGTTTTCGTCGTTTGCGACTATTTTTTTGCGGCTTTTTACGAGGCCAACCGCCCCTCGGCATGCTCCACGGGCCTTCTCAATCCTGTCGAATCCTGAATCAGCCCCAGAGTTTGGACGGCAGAGTCTAACATATTGATCTGCCGCGTCAACGATTAACGTGCTGCGTTTTTCATGATTCTGGCTTTTTGACGTTGCCAGTCTCTGTCTTTCGCGGTATCGCGTTTATCGTGAAGTTTTTTACCTTTTGCTAAGCCGATTTTGAGCTTGGCGAAGGATTTTTTCCAGTACAGGGAAAGAGCCACGACTGTGAAACCATCCCGGTTAACTTTTCCGATCAAGGTATCAAGCTCACGACGCTTAAGCAAGAGCTTGCGTGTACGCTGAGGATCAGCCACCACATGGGTGGAGGCCACATTAAGCGGGGTGATGGTTGCCCCGAACAAAAAGGCTTCCCCGTCTTTCAGCAACACATAACTTTCGCTGATATTGGCTTTACCGGCGCGGAGAGATTTTACTTCCCAGCCTTGTAGCTCAAGCCCGGCCTCAAAGTCATCTTCGATGAAGAACTCATGGCGAGCTTTTTTATTCAGCGCGATGGTGTTACTGCTTGCTTTGTTCTTTGCGTTTTTCTTAGCCATAGTGGGCGCATTATAAAGGCTATGTGTTGAGGAATGAAAGGATTATCGCACGAGCCTGAGTGATGCGCATCTGTATTTGTCGATACACGCGTCTGCACGCTTTGGTGAATAGATGCGGCGGTGGTATGATTTCGCGGTTAACTTGCAAGGAGTCCTTATGCCGCAAATTATCCGCTCGGCTTTAGTGCCCTACAGTGCTGAGCAAATGTTTGCCTTGGTGAATGATGTTGAGGCCTATCCACAGTTTTTGCCTGGGTGCGTGAGCACACGCTTGATTGAGCACACTGACACAACCATGGTGGCATCGTTAGACGTGGCGAAGGCAGGCATCAAGAAAACCTTTACGACCAAAAATTACTTGGTGGAAAACACGCGCATTGATATGACATTGGTCGATGGGCCATTTAAACGGCTGAGCGGAGGTTGGCGTTTTACACCGCTTTCCAGCGACGCCTGTAAAATTGAGCTCGATCTTGAATTTGAGTTTACCAATCGATTAGTTGAAGTGGCGTTTGGTCGTATCTTCAGCGAGCTAACAAGTAGTATGGTGAAAGCATTTACTGAACGAGCGAAAACGATCTATGAGTGAAGAAACACTACTCCGTGTTGAGGTGGTCTACGCATTGCCGAATGAACAGCGGATTTTTAATTGTGTGGTGAAACCACAATCGACCGTTGAAGAGATTATTCGCCAATCTGGTGTGCTTAAAGCTTACCCAGAGATTGATTTAGACAATAATAAAGTCGGCATCTTCAGCCGCACCGTGAAGCTGGATGCACAAGTGCGTGATGGGGATCGTATTGAGATTTATCGCCCACTGCAGGCGGATCCCAAAGAAATTCGCCGACGCCGAGCGGAACGCGCGAAGCAAGAAGGAAAAGCGGATCCTGTTACGGGCGGACGCGTGGATACCCAGCGCAAGCGCTCTTAACGCCGTCAACGGCTTTCGCAACGAACATGAAAAAACGCCGACTCTCGGCGTTTTTTGTATCAAGAGAGCGCGGATAGTTGTCTTGTTAACGCATTAGTCTCGATAGACGTGTTGTAAAAAATGCATCAAACGTTCGGTAACTCGTTCTGGTTGCTCAAGGTTGGCAATATGTCCTGCCTCTGGGATCAGTGTGAGCTCCGCGCCTGTGAGCTCATCTTGCATCAAATAGCTCTCAAGCGGCGGACGGGCCACATCGTGTTGCCCCACCATAATCAGCACGGGCAATGCTAATTTGGCGAGAGCATCGATTTGATCGCGACGGTCAAAGGTAAGACGGCCAATACGCGCGACGGCGTTAGCGCGATCGCCTTCAAGTTGCTGGAGCGAGTGATGGAAAGCGTCGACGAAGTGCGGTTGCTGTGCCAGCGTGGCGGGGGCGAAAAACAGTGGCACGATGGCGTCGAGAAGCGGCGCGGGGACATGCTGGACTTGCTCGATAGTGGTGAGCATTCCCATGTATTTTTGGTGCGTTACCTCGGGCTCGCGACCGACAAAGGTGTCCATTAACACCAATGCTTTCAAACGCGAAGGCGCTAACTGAGCAAACTCAACGCCCCACATTCCGCCAACGGACAGACCAATGAGCGTGACCTGTTCAATGTTGAGGTGATCGAGCAGTGCGAGCATATCTGCCGCAATATCAGCGAGCGAGTGTGTCTGCTCGGGGGCATCGTCTGAGTCCCCGTGGGCCCACAAGTCAGGCACAATGCAACGGTAATGGCGACTTAACACTTCAACCTGAGGCGCCCACATGGCACTGTCCCACAGGTAGCTATGGCCGAATAACAGAACAGGCCCTTGTCCAACATCTTGGTAAGCAAGGCGTTTTCCATGGTGTTCGAAGATATGTTTCATAGTGTGATAGCTAAGCGTAAAAGCTTAAGACTACCATGAACGCGAAGGCATAGGAGCTCCGCGCAGTGGCGATACCGCGCGGAAACGTGAATTATTGGACGGCTTCGAAAAAGCTTTCACCCGGCGTGAAGTCACCATCGACCTTGACTAACTGGTTGTTGTCATCAAAAGAGAGCACGAGATCTTTTTGTGTTGGTGCTTGGTGACCAGGCTGTTGCCATTGGACAAAATACCACGTGTTTGGGTAGCCAGATTCGACCAGCATAGGAGGGCCGAGTAAGAACTTAACCTGCTCTTTGGTCATGCCAAACTTAAGTGAGTCTACGGCTTTTTCTTCAATGTAATTGCCCTGATTGATATCGACGCGATAAACCAGTTTCTCGGCGTAAGAACAGCCAGTAATGGCAATTGCCATTAGGGCAGCAATGGCGGCTTTAGTCCAACCCATAGTTAACATCTTCACTGTCTCGTTGATGGCAAATAATATCACTCACACGCAAATCGTTCCGTGGATACAGGCTTTTTCGTCCCTGACGAAAGGCGAATGAGTATAAACAAGCTCGGAATATATGTAAAAAACCTGCTCGCGACTAGCGATTGGATGGGAAGAATCGAAAAAAGTTCGCCCTAAAAAGAGAAAAAGGCGACACGCTCACAGGTTTGTGAGGTGTCGCGAATCGTTGAGTGCCATAGGTTGACGCATGCTATGCGGCAACCAGCAAGTCTTCGGCATTGGCCAGCGTACGTTCGGTGATCTCGCTACCGCCGAGTAGGCGTGCCAGTTCATTGATGCGTTCTTCGCGGGCCAACGGATACATACGGGTGGTCGTGGTGCCTTTTTCTGTTTGCTTGGCGACAAACATTTGCTGATGCCCGCATCCGGCGACTTGTGGTAAGTGTGTTACGCACATTACTTGGGTCGATTGGCCCAATTGACGCAGTAACTTACCGACAATCGCCGCTGTTGGACCACTGATACCGACATCGACTTCATCAAAGATCAGACTCGGGGTTTCCACTTTTTGGGCGGTGATCACTTGAATGGCTAATGAAATCCGAGATAACTCACCGCCAGAGGCAACCCTTGCGAGCGGTTGCAGCGGTTGACCCGGGTTGGTTGACACCAAAAAGGCCACCGCATCTCCCCCTAAGGGACTTAGATGAGTGTCGGCTTTGTTTTCGACTTGGATTTCAAAGGTACCGTGCTCCATGCTCAGTTGGTGCATGCTTTGCGTGATCAGTTTATTGAGCTCACGGGCATAACGACGTCGGCTTTTACTGAGTTTTTCTGCCGTGTCCAAACAGGCGGCAAAATGCGCATCCACGTCGGCTTGGAGCTGCTCAATCGCCTCATCATTATGGGCTAACTTATCCAGTTCTTGGATCAATTGTTGGTGCGTTTGATAAAGCGCTTCGGGTTGCACATGATGTTTGCGTGACAATCTCATAATCGTGCTCATGCGCTCATCAAGATATTGTAAGCGTTGCGGATCCATGTCTAACCGGTCGAGGTAACTGGTCACTTCTTGACTCGCTTCTTGCGCTTGAATGCGCGCTTCTTCGATAAGTGTGGCTAAGGGCTCAAATTGACTGTCCAGTGTGGCCAGTTCAACCAAGCGTTGCTGCGCGGCATTTAAAAGGTTGAGCGCGTTAGCGTCTTCGTTATCACTGAGCAAATCCACGACCGCTTGGCTTGTCATCGCAATATCGCCGCTGTTTGATAAGCGCTTGTGTTCTTCTTCAATCTGCTGGTATTCCTCTTCGCCTAGTGCCAGCTCGTTCAATTCGCCGACTTGATATTCCAGCAGTTGTTGCTGGGCATCGAGATCGTCTTTTTTCTTGATCAGTGCCTTTAACTCGTTTTTAGCACGACGCCAACGTTGGTAGCGAGACGCCATCTTATCAAGCAGTGATTGGTGTCCGGCATATTGGTCGAGCAGGGTGATCTGGTGTTCTGGGCGCAACAGTTGTTGGTGAGCGTGTTGGCCATGGACATTAATCAGTAGTTGTCCTAAGGCTTTTTGCTGTGAGGCAGGGACAGGGTTACCGTTAATATAAGCACGAGAGCGGCCTTCCTTGGTAATCACGCGACGAAGAATACAGTCGTCGCCGTCTTCAAGCTCATTATCTTGCAACCAACGACGCGCGGCACTGTTTTGTTCGAGGGTAAAACTGGCGGTGATCTCTGCGCGTTTTTCACCGGGACGCACCATATTGGCGTCCGCGCGGTCGCCTAGGCAAAGGCCGAGTGCATCGATAGAAATCGATTTACCTGCACCTGTCTCTCCGGTGATCGCCGTCATTCCTTTACTAAACTCCAACTCCAAGGATTTCACGATGGCAAAGTTTTGAATGGTCATATCGGCTAACATAGGAAAACACCTGTATCTATCAACAACTGTGTATAGATACAGTATATACTGTTTTTACATCCAGTGAATATGTAAAAAGAAGAATTGTTCCTTCTGGGAGTTTCCGCACAAAAATTGCACACCAAAAAAGCAGGCGAACCTGCTTTTATGCCCTTTTACGGCAAGGGAAGCGATTAGAAGAGTTTCGACGACCAGCCTAGCTTGGTGCGTAACGTGTTGTAATAATTGTAATCTTTGGGATGGATAAGCTTCAGCGTGGCCGGGCTTTTATAAATATGCACTTCGTCGCCAGGGTTCACAGGAAGAGAGACTTGTCCGTCGCAACTGACTTCCAGCGTGCCGCGGTTATCGGGCGAAACCAGCAGTTTAATGCGGCGGTTGCCATCGACGACTAACGGACGGCTGGATAGGGTGTGAGGGAACATAGGGACCAGTGAAATCGCGTTTAGGCTCGGAGAGAGAATTGGGCCGCCTCCCGATAAACTGTACGCCGTGGAGCCGGTGGGGGTTGAAATAATGATCCCGTCGGAGCGCTGAGAAAAGGCAAACTGTTCGTTAATGTAAACTTCAAACTCAATCATATGCGCCACTTGCCCTGGGTGGAGCACTGCTTCGTTCAATGAGGCATTATGACTTTTGACTTGGTCATGACGGTGGATCTCGGTTTCGAGTAAAAACCGATCTTCTTCCATATATTCACCGCTCAAGACGGCTTCAAGCGCGTTTTCGAAGGCGTCGGGATCTAAGTCGGTCAAAAAGCCTAAATTGCCCCGATTCACTCCAATCACCTTGATGTCACTGCGCGATAACACGCGTGCAGCGCCCAGCATGTTGCCATCGCCCCCAATCACAATGGCTAAGTCAGCATGTTGACCAATCGTAACAAGATCCAAGTAATGCGCATCGGGTAATCCCAAATTAGTACTAAGACGCGTATCAATGCACACCTCATAACCACGCTCGGTGAGCCAATGATAAAGGCTAATGTGTGTGTTCACGGCCTCTGGGTTACGAGGCTTACCGATAAGCGCAATGCGTGTAAAAGGTGTCGACATAATGCGGATCCTGTGTCTATTTGTGCCCAGTATAACGCGGCAAAATCGCGATTGTCGTGATTTGGGTTGGCCTGATGGTTGAATCGTGAATATTCATCCCCATAATAACCCCGTCAATCAAGTTGAATAGTCCCAGTGGCGTGCTGGGCAATGCCATTTGTGTCGGAGTGATCATGAGCGAAGAACAGAAAGTGAAGCAAGAGCAGGAAGCCGTAAAACAAGCGCAAGCTGCTGAAGCCAAAAACGCAGAGCAGGCCACTGAGCAACAAGTGAGCGGTAGTGCGGCGGATATCGAAGACGCCGAGACCGAGGCCATGATTGCACGTATTACCGAGCTTGAAGCCGCACTTGAAGCCAGTGAAGCGAAAGTGAAAGAGCAGCAAGACAGCGTGCTGCGTGCCCGTGCGGATGTCGACAATATGCGCCGTCGTACTGAGCAAGAAATCGATAAAGCGCGTAAATTCGCGCTAGAGAAGTTTGCCGGTGAGCTGTTGCCCGTGATTGATAACATGGAGCGTGCTGTCGAGATGGCGGATAAAGAAAACGAAGCCATCAAGCCTATGGTTGAAGGGGTGGAGCTTACCCTAAAAACCATGACTGATACGGTTGAAAAGTTCGGCCTGAACGCAATTGATCCGCAAGGTCAGCCATTCAATCCTGAACTGCACCAAGCGATGTCAATCCAAGAAAGCGCTGAGCACGAGCCAAACACCGTGATGATGGTGATGCAAAAAGGTTACGAGCTAAATGGTCGCGTCGTGCGCCCAGCGATGGTGATGGTATCTAAAGCACCACAAGGCAACGTTGACGAAAAAGCGTAACAAGGTCTGACGTCGAAAACGTCAATAAATACAGGCCTTTTTGTCAGCCACTCGATATAAAAGGCCTAAAAAATGCGGTTTTTTTTATCGCAGACCTTGAAAACAAGCATGCTGCCCTTATTTAGATTGCAGCGTTAAATAAAAATTTGCGGTGAGGGGTTGAACCTCTCACGGTTACCCCCACATAGGGTGTAACGCAATAAAGCCACAGAACGAATTTCGGAGAGCACCAGATGGGTAAAATCATTGGTATTGACTTGGGTACAACCAACTCATGTGTCGCTGTACTAGACGGTGAAAAAGCACGCGTGATTGAAAACGCAGAAGGTGATCGTACAACACCTTCAATCATCGCTTATACACAAGACGGTGAAACGCTAGTCGGTCAACCTGCAAAGCGTCAGGCGGTGACAAACCCAGAAAACACCCTGTTCGCGATCAAACGTTTGATCGGTCGTCGTTTTGAAGACGAAGAAGTACAGCGCGACATTAGCATCATGCCATACAAAATTGTCAAAGCTGACAATGGCGATGCGTGGGTTGAGGCGAAAGGCCAGAAAATGGCTGCACCTCAGGTCTCTGCTGAGGTTCTGAAGAAAATGAAGAAAACCGCTGAAGACTTCCTCGGTGAGGAAGTGACTGGCGCGGTTATCACAGTACCTGCTTACTTTAACGACTCTCAGCGTCAAGCAACTAAGGATGCTGGTCGTATCGCAGGTCTAGAAGTTAAGCGTATCATCAACGAGCCAACTGCAGCCGCACTGGCCTATGGTCTAGACAAGAAAGGCGGCGATCGCACTATCGCAGTTTATGACTTGGGTGGTGGTACCTTCGATATCTCTATCATCGAAATCGATGAAGTAGATGGCGAGCAAACGTTCGAAGTACTGGCGACTAACGGTGACACGCACCTAGGTGGTGAAGACTTTGATAACCGTCTGATCACTTACTTGGTCGACGAGTTTAAGAAAGAGCAAGGCATCGACTTGCGTCAAGACCCATTGGCGATGCAACGTCTGAAAGAAGCGGCAGAAAAAGCGAAAATCGAGCTCTCTTCTGCGCAGCAAACTGACGTTAACCTGCCTTATGTGACTGCGGATGCTACTGGTCCTAAGCACATGAACATCAAGGTAACGCGCGCCAAGCTTGAGTCTTTGGTTGAAGATTTGGTTCAACGTTCTCTTGAGCCAATGAAAGTTGCTCTGGCAGACGCTGAGCTGTCTGTTGATGAAATCACTGATGTCATCTTGGTAGGTGGTCAAACCCGTATGCCAATGGTACAGGCGAAAGTTGCTGAGTACTTCGGTAAAGACCCACGTAAAGACGTGAACCCTGATGAAGCGGTTGCTGTTGGTGCGGCAGTGCAAGGTGGTGTACTGGCAGGCGACGTAAAAGACGTGCTACTGCTTGACGTAACGCCTCTGTCACTGGGTATTGAAACCATGGGCGGTGTGATGACCAAGCTCATCGAGAAAAACACCACGATCCCAACTAAAGCGAACCAAGTGTTCTCGACGGCGGAAGACAACCAAAGCGCGGTAACTATCCACGTGATTCAAGGCGAGCGTAAGCAAGCCATGCATAACAAATCACTGGGTCAGTTTAACCTAGAAGGCATTCAGCCTGCGCCACGTGGTGTGCCACAAATCGAAGTGACCTTCGATCTTGATGCTGATGGTATCTTGAACGTGTCTGCGAAAGACAAGCAAACGGGTCAAGAGCAGAAAATCACCATCCAAGCGTCTGGCGGCTTGAGTGATGAAGAAGTTGAGAAGATGGTTCAAGAAGCAGAAGCGAACAAAGAAGCGGACAAGAAGTTCGAAGAGCTCGCCACTGCACGTAACCAAGCGGATCAGCTGGTTCACGGCACCCGTAAGCAAGTTGAAGAAGCCGGCGACAAACTGCCAGCAGAAGACAAAGAGAAGATCGAAACAGCGATCTCTGAGCTTGAAACTGCGCGCAATGGCGAAGATAAAGAAGCCATCGATGCGAAAGTACAAGCACTGGTCGCGGCTTCATCAAAACTGATGGAAATTGCTCAGCAGCAAGCACAAGCTGAGCAGGCGCAACAAGACGCCGGTGCAGATTCAGCGAAACAAGACGATGACGTCGTTGACGCTGAGTTTGAAGAAGTCAAAGACGACGACAAGAAATAAGCGAAAGCGCTGTCGTTAGTAAGCACGGGCGTAGGGGAGCAATCTCCTTCGCCCGTCGTTTTATCAAACCGTGATTTGAACGTCTTTGTTTTGTTGACGTAAACAGGTGCAGTCAGACCATGTCAAAAAGAGATTTATATGAAGTGCTCGGTCTAAGCCGCGATGCGAGCGAGCGCGATATTAAAAAAGCCTATAAGCGGCTGGCGATGAAATATCACCCAGACCGTAATAAAGGCGAAGATGCCGCTGACCAGTTCAAAGAAATTAAGCTGGCGTACGAAGTGCTGACCGACCCACAAAAACGCGCTGCCTATGATCAATATGGCCACGCAGCCTTTGAACAAGGCGGTATGGGTGGCGGCGGCTTCGGCGGCGGTGGTTTCGGCGGTGGCGCTGACTTTAGCGATATTTTTGGTGACGTATTCGGCGATATATTCGGCGGAGGGCGTCGCGGTGGTCAGCAACGCGCGCAACGTGGTGCCGATCTGCGCTATAACATGGAGCTAACGCTTGAAGAGGCGGTCCGTGGCGTCAGCAAAGAGATCGAAGTCCCGACCTATGTAGGCTGTGATACGTGTCATGGCAGCGGTGCCAAACCTGGCTCGCAAAAGCAAACCTGTGGTACCTGTAATGGTATTGGTCAGGTGCAAATGCGCCAAGGTTTCTTTGCTGTGCAGCAAACCTGTCCAACCTGTCATGGTAGCGGCTCCATTATTAAAGACCCTTGTAACAGCTGTCATGGTCAAGGTCGTGTGAAAAAGACCAAACACCTGAATGTGAAAATTCCAGCTGGCGTCGATACAGGGGATCGAATTCGTCTATCAGGTGAAGGTGAAGCCGGAGAAAACGGTGCCCCAGCGGGTGATTTGTACGTACAAGTACACATTCGTGAGCACCATATTTTCACCCGTGATGGTAATAATCTTTACTGCGAAGTACCGGTTAGCTTCACAATGGCCGCACTCGGCGGCGAAGTTGAAGTGCCGACATTGGATGGCCGTGTAAGCTTGAAAGTGCCGGCCGAAACGCAAACGGGTCGTATGTTCCGCATGCGTGGCAAAGGCGTACAATCCGTACGTGGCGGCGGTATGGGTGATCTCATTTGTAAGCTGGTGGTTGAAACTCCTGTCAAATTGAGCAGCCGTCAAAAAGAGCTTTTACAAGAGCTTGAAGAGTCATTCAGTGGAAGCGAAGCGAAAAAGCATAAGCCAAAATCAGAAGGCTTTTTCGATGGCGTGAAGAAATTCTTCGATGACCTTACCGGTTAATGAATACCACTTGTCTAAAGAACAACTAAAGTGATGAATAGCCAGCCCCGTGCTGGCTATTTTTTTATCCTTTAGTCGGAGCTTGAAGATGGGGAAGCGGGCAGTCTTTATGGTTCGATTGCGCGGCGATTAGGCCACTCGGGTAAAGGGTTAGTGCACCACAGGGGTCTTTCTCCTGCGAGGTTTCTTGACGCGGCGTGGCAGTGACATAATAGCTTTTTGTTTGCCCATGCACTGCAAAGTTGTAGCGTTGAGATAGCTGACAGTTTTCGCACAACTTGTCTTTTAACTCAGTTTGGTCGCTGGCGTTAGGAAACGATTGATGGGTAATAAAATGATCCTCTACCCATGCTTGTAACTGGACCAGGTTACGCTTTGCATGTTGCCTTTCTTGTTGCTGTTTGTAATGAGAATAGACGGGTAACGCAATGCCGACTAGCGTAGCAATAATGGCGACCCCAAACAGTAATTCGACTAATGTCACGCCTTTTTGTAAGCGTGAGATACTGTTAAAGCTCATTTTTGTTAGCCTCTCGAAGACTCTGTCACTAAACGGTCATCCAGCCTAAGGCAGTGGTACTCTCATCATCAATCGGTGGGCGATTAACTTGGGAGGCAGTATGCGTTTTACCCTTCATCTTAGGCGGCTTTCTCATGGCTTTACTTTAATTGAGTCACTGATTGCGCTGGCTGTGGTCGCGATTACCTGCAGTGTTGCGTTTCCTAACTTTCAAAAAGCGCGCCAAGCGACGCTGGTTGCTAACGACAGTGCGGCACTCACCAGTTTGTTTCAATTAGCACAAAGCCGAGCCGTTGAAGAAAATCGTCCGTATGTTGTCAGCTTCGTGAGTGAGGATGGGGTGGATTGCATTGTTGCCAAAGCAGAGCCAGTGTCCACAGCCCGAACATCAGCAGGCCGACAGCCAACGTCTCTCGACTGTCACCAAACCCAAGCCTTGATGGTGAGGTTGGATAAACAGGTCACGCTAAAAAGAAAAGTTAAAGAAGAGTGGCAAGATGTAGAAGAAGTAGACGCAGACGAAGAATCACCCGGACTATTTACGGTTGACTTTCGCACCCAGCGGCCAAGCCTCAACCTCACACTGGGATTAAGCACCGACAACAGCCAACAGCCAGACTATATCGTGCAAGTCCGTCAGTACCTTGGTTTCAGCTATTGTAAAAACAAAGACAACACAACTTGCCGTACTGAGGGTGAAAAAGATGCGAGTAGTTAATCAGTGGGGGTATGGCTTGCTCGAACTGCTTATCGGTTTATCGGTTAGTTTAATGGTCATGTTAGCGGCATTATCGATGATGACGTCTGCCAGTGTGACTCAAACCCGTCTTGATGCGAAGACTAGCTTGTCCCTTGAGCTAAGCCGCTTACTGACCATGATGGAGGCAGATATTCGTCGAGCCGGATTGTGTTATCAGTGTGGTGAGACAGCAGCGTTCCAAGTAGATAAGCATCTGATTTTGATTGGCGACACTGGCAGCAACAATCAGGGGCAATGCATTCGGTTTGCCTACCAACAGACGGGCGTCGTTCCTCAGTTGGATGCAGGAAAAGATGATGTCAAAGGCTTTCGGTTTGATGCTGATAAGCAGGCTGTAGAAATCTACGAGAACCACGACGACACATCCAACTGGACGTGCCAGTCCGGTTACTGGCGAGATATTTCTTCACGCAACATTGTGATCGATAACCTGACTTTTGAGCGCGAAGAAGTGAGTACGCCTAATGATCGCATAGTTACCGCCCTAACTATCACCTTATCTGCTGCATTAAAAGAGGCCCCACACACGCAAGAAACCCTATCTCGTACTCTGGTATTACGCAACACAATGAGGCAGTTATGAGGAAGACACAAACCGGTATTGCAACGCTCGTTGTGGTGGCCAGTATTGCTTTGATTGCACTGTTGATAGTGTTTGGCGTGAGTCGGCGTGCGATTAATGATATCCAGCAAGCGCAGGCACGAATTAAAACCCAAGAGTACCTCTCTCGGGCTTGGGCGGGGTTAGATTGTGCGGTGGCGAAAATTTATCAAGAGGGCCTCGACCTCTCATCCGGTGAGGCGGCCGAAGGGCTGACTCAATTATCAGAGTGCCAAGGTGTGGCTGGAAGTCGATTAGAGCTAGCGCCTTGGCCAAACAATCCCTCGTTGTGGCGGCTAAGTAGTCACTCACATCAGCAGGAGGTTGGAGTCACCTTGCAAAGCGCGGGAGGCGGTCGCGCGGCGGCATTTGTCACGTCAGGTTCGGCGTTATTTTACGGCGGGAATGACTGGCGGCCGGCGAAGGGCAAAAAACGTGACGATGATAGCTATGAATGTCAGTCCATTATTGCCGGTGGTGAGGTGAAAATTAGCCCCAAAAAGCCAGATCAACCAGATAAAAGTAATCAGGGGAATCACGAAAGCAAAAACACATTTACCGTCCACTTAGAAGAGGGTAAAGAATGTGCAGATGAGTATAAAACTAAAGTCGAGTATGGCGAAGTTGCGGATAGCCGCGATGAGACAAGGAAGCTGCTCAGAAAAGATGTACAAACCAATGTGAAGGACATGGATCTTTTCCAAGACTTTTTTGGTGTCCCGCGTTCACAGTGGCGGCTTGCCAAACAGCAGTTTGAGGAAAAAGGCGGAACCATCGTTGAAACGCATGGCGATGCATCGAAATGTTATGAATCGGTCTACAATGCGATGGAACAGGGGCGCGGACAACTTAACGTGAAAGTCTGGGTCGATGGGCCTTGTGATTTAAGTCGTGGAGGAGAAGAGAATTTGCCGAGTGGCCCACACGTCCCACCTGTGTTGTTGGTTGTACAAGATGGTATTATGGCACTTCGTGGTACGATCGATCCCTTTAACGGCGCAGTGTATCAGTTTAACCCCACTATTCAGGCCAATGAATTTGCAAAACAGTGGGGGATGACTGAGAAAGGAAGTTCGGCCTCCTGCTCTTATCCCGCCACCGAAAACACTCAAGTGCTTTGTCAAATAATCACTGGAAATGTCAACACGTTTGATGAGGCAAGCCGTGTCCCCTTCTGGTTTGATGGTAGTTTTAAAACCAATGGTGCATTTATCATCGATGTACCTGATGGCAATACCGTCATTAATGGCTCGTTGGTTGCTAATTATGATGATGGTAATAAGCGTGCTAGTTTTGAGGGGCTCGGACAGTTAAGGCCCTTACCCAATAGCTATTACAACCTAACACCACCCAGTGGAGGGTAAAGGCGATGAAGTCTCAATCTGGCTTTTCATTTTTAGAGATAATGATTGCGCTGGTGCTGGTCTCTGTCACGGGGTTAGGGCTGTATAGCCTCACCGCAGAGATTGAAGCTCGGCAATATAATGCTCGGCTAGCCGAAGGAGCCATGCATATTGCCAGTGATCAACTCGCCCTTTGGCAGCGCATCAACACTGATACACCATGCTCAGCAAACAATGGAGAAATGATTGGGCTTTCAAATATTGCTGGGTGCTTGATTGAAACCAAAGAGACGCCTTACCAACTAGAAGCGAAAACCACGAAAACCTTGATGGGGGAGACAGGCCCTTATGCTAAACAGTTGGAAGTGATTGTAAGTTGGAAAGATAGCCGAGGAATTTCCCAGTCGTTAACCTTTTATTTTACCGCTTCTATCCATCGCCATGGTTAAACCCAGCCCCCTTTAACACACCCTTTTGTGTGTTTTTTGTGCGGTCGGTGTTTTTTCTTTAAAAACCCCTTGCGTCACAAAAATACATCTCTATAATGCGCTCCTCGTTGGCACGGCAAACCGCGCTAACAAACGGCAGCAAAGCCAAGTAAACAAAAAGCTTGACTCACTGCCTCGGTGGCGTAAAATGCCACTCCCGCTCAAGATTGAGCGATGCTCTTTAACAATTTGACCTATGCAATCTGTGTGGGCACTCGTTGAGAATAGACAAAAAGATTTATTCGATGAACTGAGTGACCAAACGACAACTTTTAYAGTTGTTCGGCACAGTCAATTCGTTTTTCTCTTYGGAGAGAAACAGTAATCAGTATTCATTGAGCTGAAACTTCGGTTTCGAAAAAACTTTAATTGAAGAGTTTGATCATGGCTCAGATTGAACGCTGGCGGCAGGCCTAACACATGCAAGTCGAGCGGAAACGGCAGTATTGAAGCTTCGGTGGATTTACTGGACGTCGAGCGGCGGACGGGTGAGTAACGGCTGGG